>DATJEJ010000042.1:0-6498 GCA_035496795.1 Candidatus Omnitrophota bacterium | reverse complement strand
GGGGCATCGTCCAGGTCTCGATGAATCTCGTGAACACGTGGGGCACGCCGGTGCACCGCGTGTTCGCCCTCATCCGGGACGAGGCGGAGCGCTACGGCGTTCCGATCGTCGGAAGCGAGGTGGTGGGGCTGGTGTGCCAGGACGCGCTGGTGGACGTGGCGGAGCACGCGCTCCGTCTGGAGAGCTTCTCGCGCGACCAGATCCTCGAGAACCGTCTGGTGCGCCGGATCGGCGCGGCGGAGCAGGCGCTGCCCGAGTTCGTGGACGAAGTGGCTTCGTCCGCCCCGACGCCGGGCGGCGGCACGGTCTCGGCCGTGGCCGGCGCCCTGGCGGGCGCGCTCGCGACGATGGTCGCGCGGCTCACGATCGGGAAGAAGAAGTACGCGGAGGTGGAAGGGGCCATGCGCGAGGTCGAGCGTGAGGGCGAGGCGATCCGTCGCGAGCTCCTGGAGCTCGCGGCGGCCGACGCGCGCGCGTTCGAGGGTTATCGCGCGGCGATGAAGCTCTCCCAGCGGACGCCGGAGGAGATCGCGGCGCGAGCCCGCGCGATCGAAGCCGCGGCGCTCACGGCGGCCGAAGTCCCGCTTCACACCGCCGAAGCGTGCGTGCGCGCGCTGGAGCTGGCGCGCACGGCGGCCGAGTCGGGGAACGAGAACGCGGTCAGCGACGCGGGGGTGGCGGCCTGGCTGGCCCGCGCGGGAGCCGAGGGCGCCGCGCTCAACGTGAAGATCAACCTGCCGTCGGTGACGGAATCGCAGCGCGCGTCGCTCCTGACGCGCGTGAATGGCTGCGTGGAGCGGGCTCGCTCGCTCCACCAAGAGTGCGTCGAGCGCGTGCAACGGCGAATGCCGGCGCCCGCGGCCGTCTAGGACGAGGGCGGGGACCCGGGCGTGGACCGAAACGTCGCGATCAAGAAGAAGGCGCAGCAGCTCATCCAGAAGGGGCAGATCGACGCCGCTCTGGCGGAGTTCGACAAGCTGTTCGCGCAGGGGGACAAGGACCCCTACGACTTCATCCTGGTCGCCGACCTCCTGGCCAAGCGCGGCTCGATGCAGGAAGCGGTGCGGCGCTACCGCCAGGCCGTCGAGGAGTACACCCGGGCCGAGCTCTTCAAGAACGCGATCGCCGTCTGCAAGAAGATCCTCCGGATTTCCAAGGAAGACCTCCAGATCCATCGCACCCTCGGCGAGCTGTACGCCAAGGAGGGGCTGTACGGCGACGCGATCATCCACTACCTGGAGTTCGCCGAGGGCTCGATCCGCCGCCAGGATCACGAGGCCGCGCTGGACGTGATCGAGACGGTGCTGGGTCTGTCCCCCGAGAACGACGAGCTCTCCGAGAAGTTCGTCGAGATCGCGGTGCGCGCCGACCAGCCGGAGCGCGGCGGCAAGGAGCTCTACCGCCGCGCCGACCGTCTCGCGCGCGGAGGGCGCTCCGCCGAGGCGGCCGAGCTGCGCGAGCGCGCGTCCACGCTCGCGCCCGGAGCCGCGCCCGAGCCGGCCGCGGCGGACGACGGTCCGCCGTCCCTGGCCGACGGCAGCTTCTCGGCCACGCCCGCCGCGGCGGCCCCGGCCGAGCCGTCGCGCCCGGCGGCGCCGGAAGCGCCGAGCCAGCCCGCCTTCGGGTCGGCCGGGTTCGACCTGGATCAGGTCGCGCGCGCCGGCGAGGGCGAGGACGCGCGCGTGCCGGAGCCGGGCGTGGTCTCGCTGCACCGCGAGGAGCCGCCCCTTCCGCCCGCCGCGGACAAGGCGGACGCCGTCGGCACGCACGCCGAGCTGGCCGCCGGGTACCTGAGCGCGGGGAACCGCGAGCTCGCGGCGGAGGAGTTCTGGAAAGCGGCGGAGCTCGCGTTCTTCCGCGGCGACCTCACGAAGGTGCGCACCCTGCTCACGTCCCTCCTCACCGCCATCCCGAACCACGAGGCCGCGCTCCGGCGTCTGGTGGACATCACGTCGCAGGCCGAGGACCGGCCCGCCGAGGCCAAGGCGCGGTTCGACCTGGCCGAGGTCTACCTGGCGCACGAGGAGTGGCCGCTCGCGCGCGCCGAGTACATGCGCGTGCTGGAGCTGAATCCCGGCAACGACCGCGCGCGCGCCCGCGTGCAGCGTCTGGACGCCATGAACGGCGATGCCCCGGCGGGGATCGACCTGGACGCGATCGACACGCCGAAGCCGGCCGCGTCGGTGCGCGTGCGGGACGAGCAGCCCGCCAGCATGGACAACCTCGTGGACCTCGAGGAGATCATCGACGAGTTCAAGGCGGGCGTCTCGAACACCATCTCCGGGGAAGACCATGAGAGCCATTACGATCTCGGCATGGCCTACATGGAGATGGGCCTCCACGACGAGGCGATCCAGGAGTTCCAGATCGCCTCGAAGGGGGGACCGATGGAGCTCAAGTGCCTGGAGATGATCGCCCTCTGCTATCTCGAGAAGAACGAGCCCGCCGCCGCGGCGCGGGAGCTGGACCGGGCGCTGCAGCTTCCCGGACATGGGCCGGAAGAAACGATCAGCATCCGGTACAATCTGGGCCTGGCCAACGAGCGCCTCGGCAACCTCGACAAGGCGCTCCAGCATTTCGAGGAGGTGTACCTGCTCAACGTGGATTTCCTCAAGGTGGCGGCCAAGGTGCGCGAGGTGAAGGCGCGCCTCGCGGGCGCCCAGGATCCAACATGACCGGATCGACGATCGACCTGCACATGCACTCGACCGCCTCCGACGGCTCGGACGCCCCGGAGGCGGTTGCCGCTTTGGCCGAGCGCAACGGCCTTCGCGTGATCGCGCTGACCGACCACGACTGCCTCGACGGGATCCCGGCCGCGGCGGCGCGCGCCGAGGCCGCCGGCATCCGGCTGATCCCCGGCGCGGAGCTCTCGGTTCACGAAGAGGGAACCGACGTGCACCTCCTGGCCTACGGCTTCGATCCGCTCGACGCGGCCCTGGTCGAAGCGATCGGCCGCTACCGCGACGCGCGGCGGGAGCGCGCGCGGAAGATCCTGGCGCGGCTGAAGGGGCTGGGGATCCGCGTGCCGCTGGAGACCGTGGAGGAGATCGCCAAGGGCGGCGCGCTCGGACGCCCTCACGTGGCGGAGGCCCTCCTGCGCGCCGGCCACGTCGAGACCTTCAACGAAGCGTTTCAGCGTTTCCTGGGGACCCATGCCCCGGCCTACGTGGCCAAGGCGGTCGTCCGTCTGGAGGAGGCGACGCGCGTGGTGCGCGAAGCGGGGGGCGTCACGGTGCTGGCCCACCCGGGCACGCTCAATCGCGACCACCTGATCCCCGGCTGGGCGCGCCGCGGGCTCGACGGGATCGAAGTCTGGCACGCCAAGCACGACGCGAACGCGGTGGCGCGCTACCAGGGCTACGCCAAGATCCACGGGCTGCTCATGACCGGAGGCTCGGACTATCACGGCGAGCGCACGCCCTCGGTGACGATCGGCTCCGTGCCCGTCCCCGAAAGCGTCCTCCCGCCGCTCGACGAAGCGTTCCGCGCCCGCCGTCCCGCCGCCTCCGGCCTCTAGCCGCCTCCGCCGCCGCCGCGGCACCGCGTCCTTGCGCCCGACGGCGCCCCTCTGGTAGCGTCCCTGTCCCCGGCCCATGCGCACCGCCGTCCGTAGCGCCACCCTCATCGCCTTTTCCGTCGCGTGCGGCTACGCGAAGCCGATCCTGTTCCCGGTTCTCTTCTTCGTGGAGCTCTTCTCGGTGGCGGTCTTCCTGTCGGGGGTGATCGTGGGCGTGGGGTGGGGAATGTGGGTGGGGGCGGCGGCGCGGCTCATCTTCAGCGTCGCGAATCCGTACGGCCCGCTGCATCCCTGGGTGCTCGCCGCCCAGGTCGTGGGCGCGGCCCTTCTCGGCGCGATGGGCGGGCTGGCCCGGCGCGCGCTCACCGGGTCGTGGCTTCAGTCCGCTCCGGCCCGCGCCGCCTTCCTCGGGGCGTGCGGCTTCCTCGGGACCGCGGCCTACGACCTGATCACCAATCTCGCCCAGGGGATCGTATTCGGCTCGGTTCGAGCGGCCCTGGCGCTGGGCGTGCTTCCCTCGCTGCAGCACATCGCCTCGAACACCGCGATCTTCGTGATCATCGGCGGCCTGGCGACCTCGTGGCTGCGCCGGGATCCTCGGCTCCTGAGCCGTGCGGCCTAGGCTGCTCCTGGGGGCGCTGCTCGCCCTGGCGGTCGCGCCGGCGCCCGCGCGGGCGCAATCCGCGGCGCCGGCGGAGAGCACGATCACGCGCCCGATGCCGCTCGTGGACTCGACCTCCGTGGTCCCGGGCGGCGCCGTTCCGGTGCTCGATTCCACGGTCGTCATCCCCGCGATGGCGCGGAACGTCCCCGGCGGCGCGCCGCCCGAGTCCTTGCCGCGGCCCGATACCCTGGGCCTGACACTCCGCGCCGACCGGTGGCGCAAGCGCGGCGACGTCTCGCTCGCGCAGCTGCTCCAGGGGCGCCGCCCGGTCTGGATCGAGACCGCGCCGGGCTTCGCACCGCTCTTCGGCGCGCCGCGTCTCCTCGATTCCGGCGATCCCGTGTCGCCCGATCCGGCCCCGATCGCGGCGGACCGCGCGACCGATCGCACGGCGATCGCCGACTTCACCCACCTTCTCGGGGGGGCGTATCCGCTGGGGGTCCCCGGCTTCGCGACCGCGTGGGAAGTACCCGAGACGCGCGGGATCGACGCGTTCGACGAGGTCGCGATCGATTCCTCGCTCGCGCCCAGGGGGCTTCTCGGGGCGGGCGATCTCTTCGCGAGACCCGGGGCGGTGCCGTTCGCCGCGCTCGCGATGCCCGATCCGCCGGCGCCCTACCGCGTGCGAAGCGCCCTCCTCTATCGAAAGGGCGCGGGGAACCTGCTCGATACGGGGGCGCGGTTCTCGTCGCCGCTCTTCGCCCACGGCATCGCGGGCTCGTACGTGCGGCACGCCTCCGAGGCTCTGACGCCGTTCCTGAGCTCCATCTCGACGCGCTACACCCTGGCGGCCGGACTGACGCGCGGCGGCCCGCTGCGCTCCTGGGTGGAAGGGCGGCTCTTCAAGATGCGCATGGAGACGGACTACCCGGGGGGATACGAGAACCCGGCTTTCGGCTTCACGCCCCCGACCCACGCGCGCGCCGAGTGGGCGTCGCGGGAGGCGACGCTGCACGCGCTCTGGACCGGAGGCGGCATGGTCGCATCGGCGGCGCTCCGCGCGGGGAAGTCCCAGGCGACCCAGATCCGCTACGACCGGGGGCGCGAGCGCTGGGCCTTCCCCGAGATCGCGGCCGAGGCGCGGCTCTCCGGCGGCGGGCCGCGCGCCGCGGGACGCGACGGCCTCGATTCCCTGGCGCGAGCGCCGACGCCTTCGTGGTCCTGGTCGCTCGAAGGGAGCGGGTCGCAGCGTCGCGTGGACTACCGCTCCGACGACAGCGCGTTCCTCCCGCGCATCCGCGCCGGGCGCGCGACGGCGACGCTGCGGCGGGAGGGCTTGGACGGAGGCGCCGAGGCCACGGCGGCGGTGGACTTGCGCCAAGGCGATCCCTCGCTCCTGGATGGACGCCTGTCGGTCTGGGGTTCGCGCGGACGCGCGCGCTTCCGGCTGGACGCCGAATCCGCGCACGAGCGCCCCACTCTCGTGGATCTCTTCACCCCCGCCCGGGTCGACACGATGCCGAGCTTCGTGGCCCCGACGCTCCTGCTCGTGCGCGGCGGGGACAGGGCCCTGGGCGCGCGATCGCTCCGCGGCGTGCTCGGCGCCGCGGCGTTCCGCGTGCGCCCGGGCGTCGAGCTCGTCGCGTTCGGCTCGGCGCGCCGCGTGACCGACGACTTCGGATGGACGGCGGAGCGCTCCGTGTTCGGCGACACGATCCTCATCGTGGACGCGGCGCGAAAGCGTGGGGACGGCTGGGCGTTCCAGGCGGCGGCGGGAGGCGACGCGGCCTTCGGCCCCTTCACCGCGCGCGGCCTGGGCTGGGTCCGCGGCGGAACCGACGGGCTCTCGCCGCAGGCCGGCGCGCCGCCGCGGGCGGGACTCGACGCGTCGCTGGGACTTCGCGCGACCTTCTTTCAGGGCGATCTGCCGCTCGAGCTGGAGCTGGCCGCGCACGCGGCCGGCCCCCGGCGCGGGATTCTCACCGCTCCCGCGCTCGCGACGTGGGACGCGCGCCTCCACGCCGACTTCGGGTCGGCCGGCCTCTTCGCCACCGTCACGAACCTGTTCGACGCGTCGGTCCCGAGCGCGGTCTACCTCATCGACGAGAATCGCGGGGCGCCGCTTCCCGGGCGCGCGCTCACCGCGGGAGTGATCTGGCACATTCAGGACTAGGAGGCGGGGATGTGGGGCCGGGAGATGCGGGCGGGGCTGGTCTTCGTGCTGGTGTCGGTGGCGGCGGGCGGCGCCTTTCGCGGATGGCAGCGGGAGCACCGGGAGCGCTTCGACGAGATCGTGGGGTCGCTCGTGGAGGCCGATGCTCGTGATGCGTCGTCGGGGGCATCCTCTCGAACGACGGCGCGCGATTCCGGAGAC
>DATJEJ010000041.1:0-17306 GCA_035496795.1 Candidatus Omnitrophota bacterium | reverse complement strand
CCCGCCTTCGCCTCCGGTGGTCGGCGGGGGCGGCGGGGTCTCGGTCGAGGGCGTGTTATCGGACGTGCTGGGCGGGGGAGGCGGCTCGGCGCCACCCGAAACCTTCTTCCGCGAGGAGCATCCGGGCGCCATCAGGATCATCGCGAGCAGCGCCGTCAGCAGGAGCACCGGCGTGCGAGAGGATCGGCTCATATGCGGACCTCCGTTGGGTTCAAGTTCATTATGCCGCAACGACTTCCAGTCTGAAGCCCAACCTAGCACAGGGGGTCGGGAGCGTCAACCCGCCCGGCTCACGCCCGGCCGCTTGGGACGGGGTCCGGCCGCGGGGTTGAAGCACTCGTCGCCGCGGGTGAGCTGGACCACGTCGCTCCCGTCCGCGTTCATCATGTAGACCTGACGGCGCCCCGAGCGCGTGCTCGAGAAGTAGATCTTCCGGCCGTCCGCCGACCACTGGGGGTTCTCGTTGTGCCCCGCCCCGGAGGTGATCTGGAAGGGGCGCTGGCCGTTCGCGTCCATCACCACCACGTCGAAGATGCCGTCGTGGCGCGCGGCGTAGGTGATCCGGTCCCCCTTGGGGGACCACCGCGGCGAGTCGTTGTACTTCCCCTCCTGGGTGAGGAGCCGCTGGTTCACCCCCTCGCCGTCCATCACGTAGATCTGGGGCGAGCCCGACCGGTCCGAGGAGAACGCGATCTGGTCGCCGCTGGGGCTGAAGCAGGGTCCGGAGTCGATGCGCGGATTGCGGGTGAGCCGCTTCGCGGTCTGCGCGTCGCGGCTGATCAGGTAGATCTCGGCGTTGCCGTCGCGATAGAGCGAGCAGGCGATCCACTTGCCGTCGGGCGAGTAGCTGGGGGCGATGTTGGGCCCGGGACGGGTCGAGAAGGGATAGGAGGCCCCGCGCCGGAGATCGAAGAGATACAGGTCGGGGTTGCCGCGCTTGAAGGTCGTGAACGCGAGCTCCGTGCCCCAGGGGGCCCAGGCCGGCGAGAGCGCGATGCTGCGGTCGTGGGTCAGCTGGTAGGGGTTCAAGCCGTCGTAGTCCATGACCCACACCTCCTTCACGCGCCCGGTGGAGCGGATGAAGGCGACCTTGGTCTCGCAGATTCCCCGCTCGCCGGTCAGCGCCTCGAGCACGTCGTCCGCGAAGCGGTGCATCGTCTCGCGCGTGTCGGCTCGATGGAAGGGATAGCTCCGCTTGAACATCGATTCGGCCGTGGCCAGGTCGAAGACCTCGCCCGTGAACTGGAGCCCGTCGCCGCTCTCCTCGACCGTCCCCTCGACGCGCACGGCGCCCTGGGCGCCGGGATCGGGCTCGAGCTTCTTCGAGAGCGCCTCCACGTCGGCGACCGCGAAGACGCCGGAGAGGTCGAAATCGTGCCGCGCGACGTCGTGGGCGTCCTTCGCCGCGCCGCCGCCGCGGAAGGAGGCGAGCAGGAGCGGCGCCTTGACCGTGCCCGAAGCCTTGATGCCGGTCCGCACGTCGGTCTGCGTGCGCGCGCGCATCGGCACGAGCACCGACGCGAGCACGAGGACCGCGGTCAGGACGCGAAGGGACGCGGCACCCCAGAACGGCGCGCCGGGTCTACTGCTGGAATTCGAAGCCAAAGTGAACCCCCAGCCATTCTCCGCCGTACCCCGCGGGCAGCGGGGGGAGCGGGGTCGCCGATTGGAGCGCTCGCATCGCGGTCTGATCGAAGAAGGTCACGCCGGACCCATCCTCCAGCCGCGCCAGGGAAACCGATCCGTCCTTGCCGATCCGGAAATAGACCGTGGCGCGCACCGCCCGTCCACCGAGCCCAGCAGGAGGTACCCAGTGCTGGCCGATCTTGTTCCGGATGGAGGCCAGGTAGTACGCCCAGCGGAAATCGCCGTCCACGTGCACGCCGACGCTGGCCGAAGAGTCGGGCGACCACCACCGCTGCGCGCGGTCCGAGGCCGCCGTCGTGGCCACCTCGCGCGCTCCCGACCGGGCCTCGTCGTTGGCGCTTTTCTTCTGCGGGCCGTGCTCCGGGCGCGGCACGATCGGCGCGCCCGGCGTGTAGCGCTTCACCAGCGCCGGCCGGGGCCGCGACTTCTCGGGCTCGGGCGGCGTAGCCTCGGCCGAGGGATACGTGCGCAGCGGCGAGAGCTTCACCAGCTGCGACCGCGGACCTGAGGGGCGGCTGTTGCCGCCCGGGATCGCCACGTCGATCGGCGGCTTGGCCCAGGTCACGAACAGGAGGAGGAGCGCCGCGTGGAGGAGGGACGACACCCCCACGAAGAACGCGCTCGCTCGCTCCGTCGGCGGCGCCGCGCCGCGTCGGAGCCTGGCCGGCGATTCCAGAAGCCGCATCGAGGAGGGCCTCCGTCCACTAGGTCTCCTGCTCCAGGGCCAGCGCCTCGTGGAGGGAGCGCACCGCGCGCTCCACGTCCTTCTCGCGCACCATGCAGGTAATGGTAATCGAAGAGGTGCTGATCAGGTCGATGTTGACCCCCGCCTGCGCCAGCGCCGCGAAGACCTGCCCCGCCGTCCCCGGCGACGTGGCCAGCCCCTCGCCCACGACCGAGAGGATCGCCACGTCGGGATCGTAGAGGAAGGCGCGCGCGCCCAGCTGCTTCCGCATCTGCTCGATCAGCGGCAGCACAGTCTGGGCGTCGTGCGCGCCCACGGCGAACGTCACGTCGTTCCGCCCCTCGGCGCCCGTGGCCTGCACGATCATCCGCACGTTCACGCCGCGCCCGCCGATCTCCCGGAAGATCTCCGAGGCGACCCCGGGCCGGTCGGGCACGCCGAGCAGCGCGATCTTGGCCACGTCGGCGTCGTGAGCGATGCCGCGTATGACGACTTGCTCCATGGAGGCTCCCTTCGCGATGCGCGTGCCTTCGTTGGCGTTGAAACTGGAGCGGACGTGGACCGGCACGCCGAAGCGGCGCGCGATCTCGACCGAACGGTTGTGCAGCACCCGGGCGCCCAGCGAGGCCAGCTCCAGCATCTCGTCGTAGGAGAGCGCCGCGAGCTTCCGCGCCCCGGGCACGATCCGCGGGTCGGCGGTGTAGACCCCGTCGACGTCGGTGTAGATCTCGCACGACGTCGCCTGCAGGGCCGCCGCGAGCGCGACCGCGGTGGTATCCGACCCCCCGCGCCCGAGGGTCGTGACTTCGCGATCCCGGCTCACCCCCTGGAACCCCGCCACGATCACGACGCGCCCTTTTTTCAGCTCCTCCCGGATCCGGTCCGCCCGGACCTCCAGGATCTTGGCGCGCGTATGGGATGTATCGGTCACGATGCCGCTCTGGCTACCGGTAAATGAGACCGCCTCGGCGCCGCGGTCGATTACAGCCATGGCGACGAGGGCCATCGAGATCCGCTCGCCCGCAGTGAGGAGCATGTCCATCTCGCGGGGATGGGCGCGCGTGGTGACCTTGTGGGCGAGCTGGATGAGATCGTCGGTGGAATCCCCCATGGCCGATACGACCACGACGAGGTCCGCGCCCTGGCGGCGCGACGCGACGATCCGCTCGGCGACGGCAGCGATCCGTTCGGGCGTGCCGACGGAGGTGCCGCCGTACTTCTGGACGAGTAACGACACTCGGGGCGCTGGTCTCCTTACCGTAGGGTGCGCGCGCTGGCCCCGCGCGGCTCGATCCGTCCTGGAATCGCGCGCGCGCGGACGCGGGCGCGTGCGAAGGCGCGCACCATCGCGGCTCCGATGCGTCCTCCCGCTCCCGGCCGGTGCAGGGCGAGGAGGGTGGGACCGCTGCCGCTGATGGTCACGCCGTAGGCGCCCGCGCGCCGTCCCGCCTCGGCCACGCGAGCATAGGCGGGAATGAGACGCGCGCGGTGCGGCACATGGTACACGTCGAGGAGCGCGTCGGCCAACAGATCCGGCCGCTTTCGATCGAACGCGTACAGAAGTCCCAGGGCGCGCGCGGTATTCGCGGCCGCGGCCGCGAGCGGCACCGTCTTCGGGAGCAGCGCCCGCGCCTTCTCCGTGCTCACCCGCACCTCGGGGATGACGAGCGTCATCGCAAGGCCCCGGGGTCCGGGCAGAGGAAGCGAGGTCGTGGTCCCGTCGGCACGCGGCATCGAGAGCGTGAGCCCCCCGAGGAGCGAGGCGGAGACGTTGTCGGGGTGGCCTTCCAGCTCCACCGCCAGCGCGAGCAGCTCCTCGCGCGCGAACCGGCCCTTGAGCCAGTGGTTCGCGAGCGTGAGTCCGGCCGTGATCGCGGCGGCGCTCGAGCCCAGTCCGCGCGCGACCGGGATGGCCGAGCGGATCGTGAGCGCCACCGTGGGCACCGGCCGCTTCGCCTCGCGGAAGAGGCGGCGGTAGGCGAGGAGGAGCGCGTCCCGGTTCGGATCCAGCGCCAGGTCGCTTCCCTCGCCGCGGCGCTCGATCCGGAAGCCCTCGGGGATGCGCGTGGCCGTCACGGTCAGCGGCAGCCGGAGCGCCAGTCCCAGGCAGTCGAAGCCGGGGCCCAGGTTGGACGTGGAGGCGGGCGCCGTCGCCGACCAGCGGATCACTCGAGGATGAGCCTCCGGAGCGCCCCCTCGTCGTCGCCGATGGTCGTGACGGCGGGAGAGACGTGGACGGCGCGCTCGGGATCCTTGAGGCCGTGGCCGGTGACGGTGGCGACCGCGAGCCGCACGCCGTCCAGACGCGCCGCCGCGCCCAGCTTCAGGAGCCCCGCGATCCCCGCGGCCGACGCGGGCTCGACGAAGAGCCCCTCGGTCTCGGCGAGGGTCTTGTAGGCGGCCACGATCTCGTCGTCGGAGACCATCTCGATCCGTCCTCCCGATTCGTCCCGCGCGCGGAGGGCTCCCTCCCAGGAGGCGGGGTTGCCGATCTTGATCGCCGTGGCCAGCGTCTTCGGCTCGAGCACGCGCTCGCCGCGCACGATCGGCGCCGCGCCCTCGGCCTGGAAGCCGAGCATGCGCGGGCGCGGTCCGCCGAGCGCGGCGGCGCGCTCGGTCCAGCCCTTCCAGGTGGCGGTGATGTTGCCCGCGTTCCCGACCGGGAGCGCGTGCGCGTCGGGGACGCGCCCGCCCAGGGCGTCGGCGATCTCCCAGGCGATCGTCTTCTGCCCCTCGATCCGGTCGGGGTTGATCGAGTTCACGACCGCGACGCCGTCGTCCGCCATCGCGCGCACCAGCTCCAGCGCGCGGTCGAAGTTCCCCTCGATCGCCACGACCCGCGCGCCGTACATCATCGCCTGCGCCAGCTTCCCGAGCGCGATCTGCCCGGACGGGATCACGACGACGCAGCGGAGCCCGCGGCGCGCCGCGTAGGCGGCCGCCGAGGCGGAGGTGTTTCCGGTCGAAGCGCAGAGCACCGCGCGGGCGTTCGCCGCGACCGCGCGCGAGACGGCCACCGTCATACCGCGATCCTTGAACGACCCCGTGGGGTTCTGCCCCTCGACCTTGACGTACAGCTCGAGCCCCGGAGCGATGCGCGCCGCCAGGCGCGGCGCGGGCACGAGCGGCGTGTTCCCCTCGAGGAGCGTGACCACCGCGTCCTCGGGAATCGGCGGCAGGATGTCGCGGAACTCGCGCACGATCCCGCGCCAGGGGCGCGCCGCGACTCGCGCCGCCCCGGGGCCGCTGGAAGCCGCGCCCCGGCTCACAGGTCGAAGATCCGCACGGCGCGCGGTCCCTTGAGGACGGACGGGATCGAGGCGATCGCCGCCACCGCCTCGCGCGCGTCCTTGTCCCGCGTCTCGTGCGTGAGCATGGTGATCGAGGCCTGCCCGCGCACGGATTGCGCCTGATGCATCTGGGCCACGCTCACGCGCGAGGCGCCGAGCCGGTGGGCGATCTGCGCCAGGACCCCCGGCTGATCCTCGACCATCAGGCGCAGATAGTACTTGGTGCGCACCTCGTCCAGCGGGAGCGGCTCGTCCTCGGTCCCCTGGGCCGGGGCGCGGGCCGCGTGCGGGCGCCGCGGTCCGGCGGGAGCGCCACGGAGCAGGAGCTCCCGCGCGACCGCGATCACGTCGCCCAGCACCGCCTGCGCCGTGGGAAGCGCGCCGGCCCCCTTCCCGTACAGGAGCATCGAGCCCGAAGCGTCCCCCCGCAGGTAGACCCCGTTGAACTCGTCGCGCACCGAGGCGAGGAGGTAGCGCTTCGGGATGAAGGCGGGATGGACGCGCAGGTCGAGCCCCTCGGACGAGCGGATGCCGATGCCCAGGAGCTTCACGACGTAGCCGAAGCGGTCCGCCTGGCGCAGGTCCTCCAGCTCGAGGCCGACGATCCCCTCGGTCGGAATGGAATCGTGGGGCACCGGGGCGCCGAACGCGCGCCGCGCGAGGATCGTGAGCTTCTGGGCGGTGTCGGCGCCGGAGAGATCGAGGGTGGGATCCGCCTCGGCATACCCCAGCTCGCGCGCGGCGGCGAGCGCCTCTTCGAAGGAGCGCCCCTCGCGCTCCATCGTCGAGAGGATGTAGTTCGTGGTGCCGTTCAGGATTCCGACGAGGAGCGTGAAGCGCTCGGTGCGAAGGCCGTGATCGAGCGCCTGGAGGACCGGGATGACCCCCGCGACGGCGGCTTCGTAGAGGAGCGAGGCGCCGGATGCGGAGGCTGCGGCCTCGAGCGTGGCGCCGTGGATCGAGATGAGGTGCTTGTTCGCGGTGACGACGGGGATGCCGCGCTCCAGCGCGCGCTCCACGGCGGGGCGGGCCGTCTCGGCCCCGCCCATCAGCTCGACGAGCAGGTCGACGTCGGCGGCGGAAGCGACGGCGAGGGGATCGGTGCCGACCTCCACGCCCGAGAGGTCCACCTCGCGCCGCCGGCTCGGGTCGCGCACAGCCAGCCGCGTCACGCGGAGCGGCGCGCCGGCGGCCGACTCCACCGCGCGCGAGCGCGAGGCGAGGAGACGCAGGAACCCCGCGCCGACCACGCCGCAGCCCAACAGACCGATGCGGATGCGCGCCGACATGAGGCGGCCCAACCTACTGGACCGCTCCGGGGCTGTCAAACGGGAGTGCTGTCGGGGGCGACGTTCCGAGCGGCGCGGCGCGCGGGGCTACGAGCGGCGCGGCGCGCCCCACTTGGTGCGGAATGCGCGGAGCGAGAAGTCGGGATCCACGCGCTTCAGCTCCCGCGCGGCGCGCGCGAGGCGGCGGCGCGCTTCGATCGCGTGGGTCTTCTGCCACTCCACGTACGAATCCAGGAGGTCGTCCCACGTGTGAGTCTTGTGGGCGTCCTCGAAGCGGACCTGCGCGTCGCGCTCGATGTGGAAGACCTCGCCCTCGCTCAGGCGGCGGACCAGGTTCAGGTACTCCCCGCTCATCCACGACATCACGCGGGTATAGGCCTCGAAGTGGCGCGAGAGCTTGTCCATCACCTCGGCGATGCCCGCGCGCGAGCCGTACAGGCGCTCGGCGTACGCCGACGCGAACTGGTAGTAGGATTTGCCACGCCCCGTCAGGCGGACGGCGTCGGGCTCAACCGTGCCCGAATCCGCCGCGACCGCCTCGGTGAACACGCCGAGCGACACGTACAGGAAGTCGGCGTTCGCCTTGTACACCTGATACCGGAGCCGCCGGTCCTTGCTGTCCTGCACGCGAGCGAAGACATCCGCATCCCGAGTTGAAACCAGGTCCGCGCGAAGGAGGTCCTCACGGCCCGACACGACGCCGGCGAGGAGCGCCGCCGTATAGATGTTCACGTCCTCGTCGAATTCGGCGAGGTCGGAAGGAAGATCGGAATCGATGCGCGAAAGGAGAAAGGAGTTGATGAAAAAATAGCCGACATCTTCACGCGCCACCGGGCCGCGCGCCGCCGGATCGATGGCCAGACGCAGGTACGAACCGCCGTACGTTCCGCCCATTTGCTTCCTCCATTCCACCCGCCCTCGGCACCACGGCGGGCTACCCGGAGGTACGCGTATGCACCGAACATGCCATTGGAAAATGCACGAATCGGTACAATTTCCGGCGGGCGCTTTTGGTGAGGCAAGTATTTGATTTTATAGTACTTATGTACTTATCCACACCTGGAGACGAGGTGGTTCGGCGGGGACCCCGGGTCCGCAGCTGTGGCAAGAGGCCTCAGGACCTGGGTGGCGTTGCGTTATGCCCGATCGGGCGCGACGGGTGGTTTCTTGCCGCTTCAGACGGGGGGGCCGATCGGCAGCAGCATGTAGAGAAAGCTGCGGATCACGACCGTCAAATAGACCGCGAAGACGGTGAGCACCGCGCCATACATCCAGCGCACGCGCTTGCGGAATTTCCAGAGGAGGAAGCATCCCAGCGAGGGAACGAGCGTCTTGTAGAGCCAGAAGGCGTAGGGAGAGTGGTCCAGGATCCAGGCCATGAGCCTGTTGGCCTCGACCATCAGCTTCACGTTGAGGAGGTAGACGGTCTGCCCGGCGTCCATGTAGTTCATGAAGGCGACGCCCCAGAGCATCCAGAAGAGCTGCCGCTCCATGCGCCCTTCGGCCCGGCGATCGCGGCGCCGGCGCTGCAGGCCGCGGCGCTCCGTCTTCGGTCGCTCCATGACCCTCCCTTTCCTCCCTGGACGACTCCCCGCTTCCGCCCATTATCGGCAACGGGAGTCGGAACTTGCGCCCGATTTGACACCCCCCAGAGCCGATGCTAGAGTGCGCCCGAAACCGCACCGGAGGCCCACCCCATGGAAGTGTTGATCAGCGCGGCGGACATCCAGCGACGAGTCTGCGAGGTGGCCAAGGAGATCGCGCGCGATCATCCCGACACCAGCCCGCTGCTCATCGGCGTCCTGAACGGCTGCGTCATGTTCGTCGCCGACCTCATGAAGGCGATCCCCATCCCGCACGAGATCGACTTCGTGAGCGTGTCGTCCTATCGGCAGGCGTCCGAGTCCAACCGCTCCCCGAGGCTCCTGAAGGACATCGAGAAGGAGATCCTGGGCAGGGACGTCGTCCTGGTCGAGGACATCGTGGACAGCGGGCACACCCTGGCCTTCCTGCGCGAGACCCTCCTTCAGCGCGGGCCGCGCAAGCTGCGCATCGCGACCCTGCTCGACAAGCCGGGACGCCGCGAGCGCCAGGTCCCGCTCGATTACGTCGGATTCACCGTGCCCGATCGGTTCGTCGTCGGCTACGGGCTCGACTACGCGGAACGCTACCGCCACCTTCCCTACGTCGCCGCGCTCACCGCGGCCGAGATCGAAACGGAACCCTCCAGGCGACAGGTGGGCAGCCGCTAGGTGACCGACGGGCGCCGCGGGATCCTTATCGGCATCGCCGGCGGCACGGGCGCCGGCAAGACCCTCGTGGCCCAGACGATCGCCGAGGATCTGGGCAACGACGAGGTCCTGATCCTCGAGCAGGACATGTACTACAAGGACCTCCAGGCGATCCCGCTCGGCGAGCGCGAGAACCGGAACTTCGACCACCCCGACGCCTTCGACAGCCATCTCCTCCGCGCCCAGCTCGAGACGCTCCTCTCGGGAGGCTCGGTCGACATCCCGATCTACGACATGCGCACGCACACGCGCCTCGCGCAGGGGCGGCGGGCCGCCGGCCGCCGCGTGATCATCCTGGACGGCCTGTTGATCCTGGAGGATCCCTCGATCCGGCAGCTCATGGACATCAAGCTGTACGTCGACGCCGATCCCGACATCCGGTTCATCCGGCGCATGAAGCGCGACCTGACCGAGCGCGGCCGCACCCTCGATTCGATCATCCGCCAGTACGAATCGAGCGTCCGGCCGATGCACCTGCAGTTCGTCGAGCCCTCGAAGCGCTACGCCGACCTCATCGTTCCCGAGGGGGGCTACAACTTCGTCGCGATCGACCTCCTGAAGACGAAGATCCGCGCGCTGCTCAGCGAAACGCGATGACGATGGACTGGACGGCGCTCCTGCGCTTTCCCCTCGAGTGGGCCGCGCTCGCGCTGTTCGTGGCCTCCTGCCTCTACTGGGAGCGCGCGGGCGCTTCGGGACTGGGCGTCGAGGGATGCGTCGCGTCGGCGATGATCGGGCTGATCCTGGGCTACGAGTACAGCGAGAGCTGGGGCGTCGCCCTGGCGGCCGGCGTGGGGGCGGCGGCCCTCTTCGCGGTCGTGGCGGGATTGCTGCTCCACCTGCTCCGCTCCGACCCGGCGGTCGGCTCCTTCTGCCTGAGCCTCGTCCCCGCCGCGGCGCTGGGCCTCCTGACGCGCGCGGGTCCCTACCGCCTCCTCGAGGTGAAGCCGCTCCCGGGAATCGTGCATGGCACGGTGCTCGGCGGCACCGCCTCCGAGGACCTCCTCATGAATCCGATCCTCTGGGCGGCACCCCTCGTCGTCGCGCTGGGCGCATGGGTCCTCTGGCAGACGCCCTTCGGGCTCCGCCTCCGGGCGTTCGGCGAGGCGCCCTCGCTCCGGCTTCCGGGCGCGCGCTCGTCCCTCTATCGCTTGACCGGACTCGTGCTGGGCGCCCTCTGGGCCGTGCCCGGCGCGGCGCTGCTCCTGGGGGCCCATCGCCCCAGCCCGCCGGTGGGCGTCGGCTTCCTGGCGCTGGCCTGCGTCGTGGCGTCGCGCTGGTCCTTCGCGTTCGCGATCCTGCTCGCGCTGGGGCCCGCGCTGCTGCGCGCCGCGCAGCCGGCCGTCCTGGGAACGCCGCTCGCGGTGCCGGTCGAGATCGCGCCCTACGTGCTCGCGCTCGTCTATCTCGTCTTCCTGTCGCGCCGAGCGCTCCGGATGCCGGAGACGCGCCGGACGCGCGTGGACCCGGACGTGCTGTGAGCTTCGTCGTGAAACCCTCGCCCCGATGAGTCCCCTCCCCCGCCTCAAGCCCAAGCCCGCCGAGCCCGAAGGCCCCGAGCCGTTCGACCCCGAGGCCGCGATCCGCGTCATCCGGAAGCGGACGCCGATCACGCCGCGCACCGGGCTCGTGCTGGGAAGCGGCCTGGGCGTCGTGGCCGACGGCGTGGCGTGGGACGCCGCGTTTCCCACGACCGACATCCCGGGTCTTCCGCGCCCGACCGTGGCCGGCCATCCGGGCCGGATCCTGATCGGCCGCTGGGCGGGACGTCCGGTCGCCGTGGCGCAGGGTCGCTCGCATCTCTACGAGGGGCACAGCGCCGAGGAGACGACGCGCACGGTGCGGCTCTTCGCGGCGCTCGGGATCAGGTCGCTCGTGCTCACGAACGCGGCGGGCGGCATCGCCACCCGCATGACGCCGGGCACGCTGATGCTGGTCGAGGATCAGGTGAATCTGCAGTGGCGCTCGCCGATGCGCGTGCCGGTGGAGCTGGAGCCGCCGGTGGAGCTGCCTCGCGGTCCGCGCGGGCTGTCGTCCCGGGCCGGCTACTCCGACGAGCTGATGGCGAAGGCGGCGCGCGCCGCCGTGGTCGCGGGCGTGCGGCTGGAGCGCGGCGTTCTCGGCGTGGTGCTCGGACCGTCCTACGAGACGGCGGCGGAGATCGCCATGCTCGAGCGGATGGGCGCCGACGCGGTCTGCATGTCCACGGGCGCCGAGGCGGCGATCGCCGCGGCGCTCGGCATTCCCGCCGTCGCCATCTCCTGCGTCACCAACTGGGCGACCGGACGGAGCCGCGCGCGCCTTTCGCACGCGGAGGTGACCGCCGCGGTGAGCGCGGCAGCCGCGCCGATGAAGAGCGTGATGGAGCGGTTGATCCTGGCGCTGTCGTAGCTGGCCCGTTCCGACGAACGACGAAGATCTCGTCGGCTCACGGACGTTCGATCGGAGAAACTCCTCGAGCTGTGCGGATCACGTTCCCCGGGGAACGTAATTCGTGCCGTCCTGGCACGAACTCCGGGAGGAGATGTCAGCCTTGATGGACAGTGCCATCGTCGAGGGATTGCGCAGTCTGGGATGCTCTGTCGACGAACGCCGGCCGTTCCACCTCAGCCGCCGTATGGGGTCCACACGAACTTGGCGCCGTCGTAGGTCACGAGCGCTTCCGCGGATCCCCGCTTCTGCAGAATGAGGCCGTCGCGCTTGGTTTTCGGCTGCGGCCCTTTCCAGGCGCTCCGGATCTTCGGGGGGAAGCTCTCCTGGCTCTGGACGGACCAGGCGTCCATTCGGCGGAAGTCGGTCCCCGAGGTTCCGAAGCTGGAGCCGGCCCCGAGGATGGTGGCTTTGGCGCCGGACTTGGCCTGCGCGCGGAGGAGGATCGCCATGCCGAACTTGTCGTCGGCCTTTCTGCGGATCAGGATGGCGACATCGCTCTTCCCGTCGCCGTCGAAGTCGCCCTCGACGTAGTTGGGGCTGAGATGACGCGACACCGTGTAGGCGGCTCCGCCCAGATCACCGGGCCACACCTCGATTCCGCTCGCGAGCAGCGATTTGACCGCCCAGCGCGGGGGATCGAGCGACGACTCGAAGCTCTTGGCTTGCGCGCTCCCGACGGCCACGAGAAGCAGGACGATCGTCAGGAGAAGCTGCCGGCTGCGCTCACGACGGTTTCTCATCACCGACCTCCGCTCCCGGTTGACCTGGCGCTGCCCAGGAACAACACCGATTCATGCGAGTCAGAACGGCACAATGAACATGCTCTGGAGCATGTTGATCCGCGACAAGGGGACCCTCTGATTCATCGGCTCGAGCACACCCTTTCGTAACCGCCAAAAGGGATGGTTCACGCGGGCGTGGTTTCGCTCACTTCACTTCGATCTTCACGATCCGGTCTCCCGGCATGATCCGCTCCACCACGTCCATCCCCTTCGTGACCTCGCCGAACACGGTGTAGCGCCCCTCCAGCCGGGGCTGCGGGGACAGCGTGATGAACCACTGGCTGCCGCCGGTGTCCTTGCCCGCGAGCGCCATCCCGACCGCGCCGATGCCGTAAGGCAGGTCGTTGTACTCGCACGGAATGGAGTATCCGGGACCGCCCCAGCCGTCGCCGCGAGGGCAGCCGTCCTGGATGACGAAGTTCGGCACGACGCGGTGGAACTCGAGGCCGTTGAAATATCCCGAGCGCGCGAGACGTGCGAAGTTCTCGACGGTGCGCGGCGCCTCGCGGGGGCGAAGCGTGATCAGCACGGTGCCCCGCTCGGTCGCGACGGTCGCCCGCGTGGCGGGCCGTGCGGGAAGCGGATCGACGCGAAGCGGCGGGGCGGGCTCGGCCGGAATCGAGTCGTCGGGCAGCCCCAGCGCTCGCGTCGCGGTCTCCCGGATGCGGCGCTCGGGGTCGTTTCGCGCGGAGCGCAAGGCGGCGAGCGCATCCGAAGTCTTGAGCGCCGCGAGCGCCGTCGCGGACGAGGCGGCGACATCGGCGTCGTCGGGCTTGGCTCGCGCCACGAGAAGCCGCGCCAGCGCGGGCACCGAAGCGGAATCGCCGAGCGTGCCCAGCCCCTCCGCCGCGGAAGCCACCACGGTGAAGTCCCTGGAGCCGAGCGCCGCGCGAAGCGCGGGGATCGCGGCGGGGCGATCGGCCGCGCGGCGCGAGAGCGCCGATGCCGCGCCCGCCGCCTCGGCGGGGTCGGAGTCGGCGCGCCCGCGCGCGAGCAGGATCTCGAGCGAGGCGGGGCCCGCGAGGTCGCCCAGCGCGTCGATCAGCCCCGAGCGGAGGAAGGGGGGCAGGAGGTCGAGCGCGGGCGCGACCGTGGGAACGGCCGCCTCGCCCTGGATCTGCAGCAGCGCGATCGCCGCTCCCTGGACGACGCCGGTCGCGCTGTCGGCGAGCGCCGCCCGAAGCGGCGCCGCGGCCGCGGTGTCGCGCAAGGCACCCAGGGAGAGCGCCGATTCCCACCGCACGTGAGGGTTCGAATCCTGGAGCGCCGCGCGGAGTCCGGAGGCGCCCGCCTGCGCCTTGAGCGCGCCCAGGGCATGGGCCGCGTTCACGCGGACGCGCCACGCCGGATCGGCGAGGAGGGCGGCCAGACGCGGCGCGGCCGCCGAGTCCGCGACGTCTCCCGCGGCGCGCGCGGCCATGGAGCGGACGAGCGGGTTCGGATCGGCGAGCAGCGGCTCCAGCGCGTTGCCGGCCCGCCGGTCCCCGATCCGACCCAGGGCATAGGCCGCGCGCCATCGCGTCTCGGCGTCCAGACCCTTGGCGGCGAGGGCGAGCGGCTCGACCAGCGAAGAGTCGCGCGCGCGGCCGGCGGCGAGCGCCGCGGCTTGCCGCTCCGCCGCCCGCGCGGAGCGTAGTGCGGTCGCCAGCGCGGGGCCGCCGCGACGCCCGCCGACATAGCCGAGCGCCGTGAGCATCGCGACCCGCGCCTCGGGATCGGCCTCGACGCCCAGGCGGGCCGCCAGGACCGGCGCCGCCGTCGAGTCGCCGACCAGGCCCAGCGCGAATGCCGCTTCCCGGCGTACGGGGGCCGCCGGATCGCGCAGCGCTTCGGAAAGCGCCGGAACGGACCCGCGGTTCTGGATGCGTCCCAGGGCTCGAGCGGCCGAGGCGCGCAGCGAAGGCGCGGAGCCGCGCAGGAGGACGTGGGCCAGCCCCGTCGTGTCCCGATGGGCCTCACGCGCGGAGAGGGTCGCGGCGTTCAGGGACGCCGGGCGCGCGGGCTGGGAAGCCGGGCGGGCGGGCGCCGTCGCCGGCGCCGCCACGGCATGAACGGGCGCGAAGAGAATCGCGGCGGCCACCACCGTGACGCACGCGAGGACGTCTCTCAAACGCGCACACCCTCCTCCAGCGTCGCCGTCACGGCCTCCAGCACCATGGCCACCGTCACCGACTCCAGCGTCGCATCCGATGCGCGCACCGTGCGGACGCGCGCGCCCACGGGCTTCCACTCGTCCGGATCGGTCCAGCCATACACCCCCACGGTGGGACACCCGACCGCTCCGGCGAGATGAAGGGGTCCTGTGTCGTTTCCCACGTAGAGCGCGGCACGGGCGAAGCGTGCGGCCAGCGCCGGCACGGTCTCGCCGCGCACGACCGGCAGCTCGTGACCGACCCGCGCGCTCAACGCCGCCGCCGTGCCCGAATCCTGAGGTCCTTCGAGCACGTGCACGTCCAACCCGCGGCGCGCGAGCGCCACCGCCACCTCGGCGAAGCGTTCCACGGGCCATCGGTTCTTGATCTTGCCGGCGCCGGGGTGAAGATACGCCACGCCGGAGGGCGCGCGCGACAACAGGCGCCGATCGGGAACGTAGTGCGGCGGGGGCGGCGCGACCGTGGCCCCGGCGGCGCGGGCCAGGGCCATCGACACCTCCGACTGATGCAGCTTCCCCTCGGGGTACGGCACGGCCCGGGTCAGGCCCGCCCAGTCGCGGCGGCCGTACCGCGCCGGCACGAACCCGATCCGCCGGCGCGCCCCGGACCGCGCCGCGAGCAGGGCGCCGCTCACGGAATAGGAAACGGTGGTGAAGTAGACGGAGAGGTCGGGGCGCGGCGCGATACGGAGCGCTTCGCGAACCGCGGCCCACGCGCCGCGGCCGCGCAGCACGCGCACCTCGTCGGCCCAGAGCTGCCCCAGGACCGCGGGCGCGTTCTGCGGCCCGACGATCAGCGTCAGATGGGCCTCTGGGTATCGGTCGCGGATCGCCCGGATGGCCGGGACGTTGAGAAGGAGATCGCCGAGCTGGTTCTGAGGGCGGTAGAGACGGATTCGACGCGGGGCGTCGGAACTCATGGACCCGGTGGCGGGCCCGTCAGCTCTTCTCTTCGGGGGTGCCGGACGCGCTCTTCGGAGGACTCTGGGGACCCGGAGTGCCCGATGTGTCCGCGACGTCTTGAGGCTTCATCCGCTCGAGCTCGAGGACCTTCACCAGCCGGTCGTGGCACTCGGCGGGCACGCTGGGCTTGGGCTCGTGGCGGTAGAGCTTGATCGTCATGGTCATGCTGTCGAACTGGGCGCGGCAATCGCTGCACACGTGAATGTGCTTCCGCATTTCGTGAAGAACTTCCTGCTTCAGGTCCTCGTCGATGAACGATGAAATCGAATCCAGCACCTCGCGGCACGTCATCATGATGCTTTGGCCCTCGTCCGATCGGCTTTGGTCTCGCTGAAGTACTGCGCGAGACGGTTACGGACCTTGAGGCGCGCCCGGTGGAGACGTGATTTCACGGCCGCCACCGAGAGATCGAGGATTTCCGCCACGTCCGCATTCGACATCTCTTCCACGTCCCGCAGGATGAAGACCTGTCGAAATTCGGCTGGGAGCGCATCGATCGCCTCGTCCATGACTTTCTGCATTTCCTGGTTCAACAGCTGTTCGACGGGGCCGGGTGCCCAGTCGGCGATGGAGATCGGCGCCTCCCGCTCGTCCGATTCCTCGATCGAGACCTGGGGAAGCACCTTCTTCCGAAGCCGCATCAACGCCGAGTTCGCGGTGATGCGGTAGATCCACGTGGAGAACGTCGAGTTCCCCTTGAACGATTTGATGCCGCGATAGGCCCGGAGGAACGTCTCCTGAAGGACGTCTTCCGCGTCCTCCGGATTCCGCAGCATTTTCATCGCCAAGCTGTAGACCTTGGACTCGTACCGCGTGACGAGCTCGCCAAAGGCGCGCTCATCATCCTCCTGCGATTTGCGGACGAGTTCCTCGTCGGTCGCTGTTGGATTCACGAACTCCTCAGTCATGGATGCCGGTACCGGACAACAGGTTCCGAAAACCTCCATCGAGGCTACGGACCAAACCGGGGAGTGTCAAGGAGGGCCGTTCCAGGCGCAGGGGCACAGCGACTTAGGATGCGGGGCTCCGGGGCGGGGTTCGCGACGATGGGGGGTCTCGAAACGGAACGGCCGGGGCTGGATCAGGCCAGCTGGCCGACCCGGGGGACGGCCTTCTCTTCCTCGCGGTCGCGCCCGATGCCATGCCGGCGCATCTTGCACCGAAGGCTGCCCCGCCCGATGTGGAGGAGCCGGGCCGCCTCGACCACGTTGCCCCCGCTCTTTTCGAGGGCGCCCTCGATGGCCGCCTTCTCCAGCGCAAGGAGCGAGATCCCCTCGGCGGGGATCCGGATGCCGAGCGACCCGAGATCGGCGTCGCCGATGGGGCGCGGCTGGAGATCGGGCAGCGCGAGCTCCGCGGGACCCATCTCCTCGGCGCGGCTCAGGAGCACCGCGCGCTCGACCGCGTTCATCAGCTCGCGGACGTTGCCGGGCCAGGGGTAGTGGAGCAGCGCCTTCTCGCCCGCCGGGCTCAGCCGCACCGGGCGCCCCAGCTTTCGCGAGACGCGCTCCGTGAAGAGGCGTCCAAGCAGGACGATGTCGCCGTTCCGCTCGCGCAGCGGCGGCACCTCGATCGGGACGACGTTGAGGCGGTAGTAGAGGTCCTCGCGGAACCGTCCGGTGCGCACCTCGTCGGACAGCGCCCGGTTGGTCGCGGCCAGGATGCGCACGTCCACCGGGATGTCGCGCGAGCCGCCGACGCGCCGCACGACTTTCATGTCGAGGAACTTGAGGAGCTTGGCCTGCAGCGTGAGCGGCAGCTCGCCGACTTCGTC
>DATJEJ010000040.1:0-5892 GCA_035496795.1 Candidatus Omnitrophota bacterium | reverse complement strand
TCCCGGAGCCCGCCCGGAACCGCGGGCCGGTACGCACCCGCCCGCCATGAATCGAGGGCGGCCCCCAGCCAGGCCGCCACACCCTCCACGTCGGCCGAGCCGAAGACGCCGCGATGGCCCGCTTCCCGGAGCAGGTCGGCGGCGGGGCCGGAGTCCAGGATGGCCAGGATCGGCCTGCCGCTGGTGAGGTACTCGTAGATCTTTCCCGTGTAGAGGAACGCGTCGGCGCGGCCGCCGTGCCCCAGCAGGGCCAGCGCGTCGGCCCGGCGCATCGCGGCGAGCGCTTCGAGGTGCGGGCGCGACGGGTCGAGCGCGACGACGTCCCCCAGAGCGCGGAGGAGGGGATCCCCCGCGGCGATCTCCTCGTTGCCACCGAGGAAGCGGATGCGGAGCGACTCCGCGAGCGCCGGCTCGGCCGCGATCACCCGCCGCGCCGCCTCGAGCAGCGTGCGGGCCGTGGGACGATGCGCGAGCTGCCCCGCATGCAGCAGCACGAAGCGGCCCCGGTCGCGCGCGGCATCCTGGGCCGTGGACGGAAACCGGCCCGCGTCCGCCCGCTTCCAGTCGTCCGGGTCGACGCCGTTTTCCAGCACGACGATCCGCTCCGGCGGGAGATCGGGGTAGCGCTCGCGATAGAGGGCCGCCATCGCCTCGCTCACGACGGTGATCCGGTCGGCGGCGCGCACCACCGCGGCCTCGAGCGCGCGATGGCGCGCGTCGTGCCATCGCGACGGGGGCGCGTAGGTGACGCGCCCGACCCAGGGATCGCGGAAATCGGCGACCCACGGGAGGCGGAAGCGGCGCTTCAGGGACAGGCCCGCCACGTGCGCGCTCTCCGGGCTGGACGTGGTCCAGAGCACGTCGATCCCGCCCGCCCGGATGCGCCGCGCGGCCGCGCGAGCCCCCGCGCGGGCCCACCCGACGTAGCCGTCGGGGATCAGCACCCACGACTGCGCGCGCCGGAGCGCGCGGAAGACGCCGCCCCGCCGCGATCCCTGCGATGTCTCCACCAGTCCCCCACCGATCCCCACGCCCCGGGTGAGCGCGAGGAGCCGCTGCGCCGTGAGCGCGCGCACGCGGATCACCTCGGTTCGTGCCGGGATCTCCTCGGCGAGAGTGGGGTCGAGAATCCAGTAGTCGGGGTCGCGCACGGTGACGACCGTGGAGCTCCACCCGAGCGGCTCCAGGTAGCGCACGAGCTTGAGCGTGCGCTGGCAGCCGCCGCCCCCGAGCGGCGGGAAGAAGTAGGCGAGCCAGAGGAGACGACGCGAGCCCTCCACGCCCGCGCGCGCCGCGGACGACGTCAACGGGCGACCTCCTCGCGCGCCGGCGCCGCGCGCCGGGTCGCGGGCGCGCCCGTGGCCGCGGCGAGGCCCGCGAGCAGCGCCTCGGTCTCGTCCACGGTGTCGGAGAAGCGGGCCCGGCGCGCGACTTCCTCGCGCGCCCGCGCCGCCATCGCCGCGCCCGGCGTCGCGCCGCGCGCGATCTCGGCGATCGCGCAGGCGACCGCCTCGGCGTCCCGCTCCCCGACCAGGAGTCCCGTCTCGCGGTGGGTGATCCACTCCCGGTTTCCCTCGATGTCGGTCACCACCGGGACCATCTCGGCCGCCATCGCCTCGAGCAGCGACTGCGACGTGGAATCGGAGCGCGAGAGCGAGACATAGACCTCGTGCTCGCGATGGAGTGCCCGCAGCGCCTCCTCCCCCACCCACCCGGTGAACCGGACGGCGCCGGCGATCTCCAGGCGGCGGGCCTCGGCTTCGAGCGCGCCGCGGAGCGGCCCCTCCCCCGCGATCGTCGCGCGGAAGGGCACGCCGCGCGATCGCAGGATGCCGAGCGCGCGCAGGAAGGTCTCCGGGTCGTAGAGCGGCGCCAGCATGCGCGTCCAGAGAAGCCGCACCTCCGGAACGCGCGTCCGGCGCGCGGTCCAGGGCTCGCGCGGCGCGAACGCGTCCACGTCGATGCCCCAGGGGCGCGTCCAGATCTTCGCCGCGGACGCGCCCAGCCGCTCCGCCGCGCGCGCAAGCATGTCGGCGTCCACGTGCACGCGATCGGCGCGCTCGAGGACGAAGCGCGCCCGCGCCGCATGGAAGGGCGTGCGCGTCGCGTTCACGAGCAGGTCCGACCCCCAGCAAACCAGGAGGAGGGGACGGAGTCCCGCGAGCGCCGCCAGGAATCCGTAGTTCGGAAGGAAGTGCGCCACGGTGACGTCGGGGTGGAACGCGCGTGCCTCGCGAAGCACCGCGCCCTTCGCGCTCGCGTAGCGCAGGGCGCCGATCGGGAACGGAGCGCCCACGACATTGCCGGGGAAGGCCGCGCCCGGCGCCGCGTTCGCGGTGAGCAGCCGGACCTCGTGGCCTCGCCCCGCGAGCGCCGACGCCCAGCGCTGCGTGTGAATCACCGGCGCGTGCGCGAGGAGGAGGATCCGCACGCGGCGGCTACGGGCGGAGCCGGCGATGCAGGCCGCTTCGCCGCTCGAGGATCAGCACGGGACGGCGGGTGGCGCCCCAGCCCTCCTTGAACCGGATGAGCCCCTCGGCGTCGGGGGGCGAGGCGCCGAAGTTGTATTCGAGGTAGCCGGCGCCGCAAAGGCTCTCCAGCACGTGCGCGATCAGGAAATTGTTCGGGCGAAGCGGCCACGAGGATTCGCGCGAGACGGGAAGCCAGCTCACCGCGTTCCCCTCATGGAACAGGTGGAGGCTGCCCGCCACCGGCTCCGATTCCCGCGAGACCAGGTGGTAGCGGGCGAGGCCCTTCGGAACGAGCGTCTCCGCGATCCGCTCGTAGAGCGAGTAAGGCTTCGGCTGGCCGCCGCGCCGGCGCACCGTCTCGACCGCGATCTCGTAGAAGGCGCGGAGATCCTCCGGCGTGACCGCGGGCCGGATCGAGAGGCCGCTCGCCTCGGCCTGGCGGATGAGGCGCCGGGTCGAGGGGGAGAAGCGTGAAGCGAGCTCCTCGAAATCGGGGGCCAGCGCCAGCACGTGCGTGAACGATTCGACGGCAGGGAGATCCTCGGGGAATTCCCCGGCCCTGCCCTCGTACCATGCGAGCGAGGCGCGCAGCACGGACCGGCTCCGGATCCATGTGCGGAAGCTCTCCAGCAGCGCGCGCCGCGCGCCGGCCGGATCGGGGTGGCCGCGCCGCACGATCGGGCCGCCATAGGTGGCGAAGGGCATGGAATCCACGCTGCGCCAGAAGCCGCGGCGCCGCACGAGGGCGCCGAGACCCGCGGCGTAGCCCGCGTCGTCCTCGATCACGAGCGCCTCCCACCGCGCGTCCTTCCACTCGCCCGTCCAGACCGAAGCCCACGAGGACGTGTGGAAGATGGACGCGCCATCGGCCTCGGCGACCAGCGCGTCCCATCGCTCCGGGTCGGGAGGCTCCAGGCGGCGGACCTCCATGGCGCTCCGCGCGCCCTCCGCGACCGCGCTCATCGCGTCACCGCGATCCGGAGCGTCTGGACGCGCGATCCGTCGCGAAGGGTGATCAGATAGACGCCGGGAGCCGCCGGGCCTCCCGAGGCGTCGCGCAGATCCCAGGCCGCGCTGGAGACCGGATCGATCCGGAAGTTCCGGACCAGGTTCCCCGCGAGGTCGCGGATCTCCCCCGTCACGGCGCCCGTGAGCCCGCCGATCCGGACCGCGTCCGCGCCGGTCGCCGGGTTGGGGTAGGCGTACGCCGCCGCCGAGAGGCCGGGCACGCCCGCCGCCTGCGGATGCACCTCCGAAACGCCGCGCGCCGTGGCCACCCAGAGGATCCCCCGCGCCTCGTCCCACGCGAGGCCGCGCACGTCGTCGTCCACCAGCCCGTCCGCGGTCGTGAACCGCTCCATCGTGCGCGCCGCGTCGTCGTAGCGCGAGAGCCCCGCCGTCGTGCCGATCCAGACCACCCGCCGCGGATCGCGAACCAGGTCCTGCACCGGCACCGCGCCGATCACGTCATTCACGTCGGCCATGCGCGTTCGATCCAGCCGTCCGCCGGCGATCACGACGATTCCCGCCTGCGTTCCCACGTACGCGGTCGTCGTGTCGAGCGCGACGACGGCGAGCGTCTTGGGGCTGGGGAATCCCGTGGCGTAGTGATCCCAGAAATCGTCGGCGTGCGTCGCGGTGCCGCGGCCGTCCCATCGGTCCACCCCGACGTCGGCCGTCGCGATCCAGGCGGCCCCGGCGGGGTCGAAAGCGATCGCGCGGAGGTTGTTGCTCGAAAGGCCCGAGCCGCGGGCCGAGCCCTGGGTGTTGAGCGGCGTGAGCGAGTCGACCACCGCGCCGGAGGGATCGAAGACGTAGACGCCGTTCTCCAACTCCACCCCCGCGCCGTAGACGAATCCGTCCGGAGCCTGCGCGAACGACCAGACGTTGGTCGGGCCCGGGTAGACCCAGGCGTTCGCATCGGGATCGAAGCGCTCCACGCGCGGACGCGGCACGCCCGAAGCGCAGCAGTGCCCGAGCCAGAGGTCCCCCTCGCGCGCGGCGAGAATGCCGAACACCGAGGTCGCCTGGAGCGCGCCCCCCGTGCTCGTGTTGCTCACCACGCTCCACGAGGTGCCGTCGGTGCGAATCACGAATCCCGCGCCGAGGCCCGGAGCGATCTGGTTCCCCGGCGTGAACCACGCCTCGTGATCCCGCACGGCGGCCTTCTGCAGCGACTCGACCGCCGGGCCCTCGGTCTGATAGGCGGTCCAGTCGACGGCCCCCGGGTCGAAGCGCGCGAGACCCGCGGTGGCGCCGGCCCAGAGCGCGCCGTCGGGCGCGATGCCGAGCGCCCTCGTGCTGCCGAAGGGAAGGCCCGAGCCGGTGGGCGACCAGGCGCCGGAGGTCCGGCGATAGACGCCGAGCCCGTTCGATCCGGAATAGAGCGCACCGCC
Source organism: Candidatus Omnitrophota bacterium (assembly GCA_035496795.1). Taxonomy (GTDB): domain Bacteria; phylum Eisenbacteria; class RBG-16-71-46; order SZUA-252; family SZUA-252; genus DASQJL01. Next base: position 1,025 of record DATJEJ010000040.1, on the reverse strand, counting down.
GTAGAGGGCGAGCGCGAGCGATCCGCCCGTGTAGCCCGGCTCGACCGGCGCCAGCGCTCCGTGGACGTAGGCGCGCGGTCCCGCGCCGGTGCCGATCCAGAGCGTGTCCCCCACCGCGAGCAGCGCGTCCACAGCACCGCCGAACACCGCGGTCCGGTCCTGCCACGCGCCCGAGGCGAACGAGGCGAGACCTCCCCCGGTGCCCGCCCAGAGCGTGTCGCCGACCATCGCGAGCGCGCGCACGTCGTCCGAGACGAGCGCGCCCGCGGTGCTCGCGCGCGAGTCGGAGCGGCGGAGCGCCACCCGGGCGTTCGACGGAGTCTCGGCGAAGAGCGCGACGCCGCCGGTGGTGCCGACCCACACGCTGTCGCCGCTACGGAGGAGCGCCTGCACGTCGTCGGAGGGGAGCCCGTCGAACGTGGTGAGCGCGCGTCGCCACCGGCCCGCGGGAGAACGCCGCGCGATCCCGGCGTCCGCGGTGCCGATCCAGAGATCCCCGCTCGGGCTGACGACGAGGCAGAGCGCGCGGTTGGACGGCAGCCCCCCGGGTGCGGCGATCGTCTTCGCGAGCGGCCCCGCCGGCATGGCGACGGTGACGAGCCCGCCCGTCGTGGCCGCGACCAGGCTCCCCTGCCACGCGGCCAGCCCGCGCACGTCGTTCGAGGCGACGTGGTTTCGGATGAAGAGACGCGTGGCGGCCGCGCCCGGGGCCGGCGCGAACAACGCCGCCGCCGCGGCGACCAGCGCCGCCGCCGCGGCGAACGACGCGAGGCGTCGAAGGCGCGGGATCACGACCCCGCCCCGCGCGTCGCGCGCAGGAAGATGCGGAGATCCTCGGCCAGGGAGAAGCGCGCGAGATAGGCGAGCTCCGCCTCGAGACGCGGCGCGCGCCCGTTCTCGTCCGCCGGCGACACGACGCCGGGGCGCACCGATTCCAGCGCCACCCGCGCCCACGCGGGCACGCCCGCCCACCGGTCCCGCTCGTATTCGGTGCGTCCCACCCAGCTCCGCTCTCCCGACCAGAC
>DATJEJ010000039.1:0-21850 GCA_035496795.1 Candidatus Omnitrophota bacterium | reverse complement strand
GAGATGTCCGCGGCCGAGGCCGAGCTGCGTCTTCGCCCCGACGGAGCGGGGGAGGAGTACTTCGAGCGGATGACGGAGTCGGTGATGGCCAAGATCGGCTCGCCGGGGCGCGAGGCCGTGATCGGGGCGACGAGCCGCGAGAGCGCGGCCTCGGCGCCCGGGGCGCCCGAGCCGCGCACCCACGCCCGGCGCGGGGACTACGTCGACGTTCCGAGAGTGGAACGGCGGCGGCCCGATTCGTCGATCGAGGACCCGGAGCCCCGGCGCCGCCTCCACCTGCCGTGGATCGGAATCGGCGGCGGCGCGGTCGCGGCGGTCGCGGTGGTGGTCGTGGCGGTCGTCCTGTTCCAACGGCAGAACGAATGGGTGCGGGCGCCGCGCCCCGCGGAGGTGGGCGAGCCGGGCAGCGAGCCCCGCGCGGATTCCTTGCACGCCGAGCGTCAGGAATCCTCGAACGGTGTCGCCGGCGCCACTGCTGGGGCCCGGCCCCGGGATGTGGGGCTGGCGCGCGAGAAGACCGCGGCCAAGAAGAGCGACCGGGACCGGCTCCTGGCCAAGTCCGAAAAAGCCCCACCGCCATCCGCCGGAGCCGTGAGCGGCGGAGGGGATGTCTTGCTGAAGGATCAAGCCTCCGAGATTCGCGCCCAGGCGACGCCCCAGGCCCTCCGAGCTCCGGTAGCCGAGGGCGATCGGAAGCTCATGGCGTCCCAGAACGCGGCTCCCGAAGCCGCGCCGCGCGGCGCCGCGGCGCCGGGGGAGGCGTACGCCAACCTGCTCCGCGCCTACCGGCTCCCGCCGGCGTGGAATCCCGGCGTCCCCGGCGATGCGGTCGCGCGCGCGGAGACGAACCTGCGTTACCTCTATCAAACCGGCCGGGCCGGGGCCGATTCGGCGCGGATCCGGCTGTACCTGGCCGAGGCCGAGCGCGCGCGTCTCACGGATCCATCCAACACCGCCGCGGTGGAGAGCATCTCGCATCACTACCGCCGCGCCATCTCGCTCGCGGGAGGCGACGCGACCCTCGCCGCGACGGCGCGCCGCAGGCTGGCGGAGTTCGAGCAGGAGATGACGCGGGCCCGCGGAACGCAGCCCTAGCGTCTACTGAATCAGCCGCTTCTTCATCCGCACCAACGACCACGCGCCCAGCGAAAGCCCCACGATCAGGACGTACGCCACGCTCACCGGGAGCATCGGATGGCCCATCCCCAGCACGGCCGAGCGCACGAGGATCGTGATGTGGGTGAGCGGCAGGCACCAGGCGACGGCGAGCGCCCACTTCGGAAGGATGTCCAGCGGGAAGAAGGTCCCCGCGAAGGTGAACATCGGAAGGACGAAGGCGAACATCGGAACGTTGAACTGCGAGATCGTCTTCACCCCGGACGTCATGATCAGCCCGAAGCCCGAGAAGAGGAGTCCGCCCGCCGCCGCGATCGGGACGACCCACAGCCCCGTGGGCCAGTGCACCAGCCCCAGCGCCGAGAGCACGCCGAGCATGATGGTGCTCGCGATCATCGACTTCAACGTGCCCCAGAGGAGCTCGCCCAGGATCACGTCCTCGACCAGGAGGGGTGTCGCGAGGATCGCGTCGAACGTCTTCTGGTAGTACATCCGGACGTACGACGAGAACGTGGTCTCGAAGAAGGCCCAGAACATGATCGCCACGGCCAGCACCCCGGGAGCCATGAACGCCAGGTAGGAGAGCGTGCGGCCCTGGTAGCTCACGTCGTGCACCAGCTGCCCCAGGCCCAGGCCGAACCCGAACACGTAGATGATCGGCTCGAGCAGCGGCGGCAGGAACTCGGTTTTCCAGACCGTGAAGTAGACGTCGGCGTCTCGCTGCAGGACCCGCAGCGAACGGAAGGACAGATTTCGCAGGATTTCGCGCATGGTCAGTCGCGGAGCGCCCGTCCGGTGCGCCTCAGGAACACGTCCTCCAGCGTCGCGCGCCGGAGGAGCCGGTCCTGGCCGGGGAAGCGCGCCTCCATGAGGCGCACCGCCTGGTCCTCGTCCTCGGGGTACAGGTAGAGCCGGTCGCCGACCTCTTCCAGGCGGCCGGGAACCTGGCGCATGGCCAGGACGACGTCTTCGCCGTGGTTCCAGATCTCGATCACGCTCTTTCCGACCTCGCGCCGGACCAGCTCGTCGGGAGTGCCTTCCAGCAGGATCTTCCCCTCGTCGATGATGACCACCCGGTCGCAGAGCTGCGCCGCCTCCTCCATGTAGTGCGTCGTCAGGAGCACGGTCACGCCGGTCGCGCGGAGCGCGCGCACGCGGGTCCAGATGGCGTGTCGCGCCTGCGGATCGAGCCCGGTGGTGGGCTCGTCCAGCACCAGCACGCGCGGCTCGTTCAGGAGCGCGCGCGCCAGGATCAGCCTCCGCTTCATCCCCCCGGACAGGGAGGCGACGGGCGACCTGGCCTTGTCCTGCAGCGCCATCATCTCGAGCAGAGGCAGCGCGCGCCGCCTGACCTCGGCGCCGGGAATCCCGAAGTAGCGCCCGTAGACCAGGAGGTTCTTCAGGACGTTGAAATCGGGATCGAGGTTGTCTTCCTGCGGGCAGATCCCGAGCATCCGCTTCACGTCGCGCGGCCGCTCCCGCACGTCCACGCCGAAGACGCGCGCGGTTCCCGAGGTCGGCGGAAGAAAGCAGGAGATCATCCGCACCGTCGTCGTCTTGCCCGCGCCGTTCGGTCCGAGAAAGCCCACCACCTCGCCCGGGGCGACCTCGAACGAGACGCCGCGGACGGCGTGGACCTCGTCGTAGCGCTTCTCGAGATCGCTCGCGACGATGGCAGGCTCGCCGGAGGAGGCGCGCGGCGTCATGAGGGAGCGGGGGCGTGCGTCGTTCATGGGCCGGCTACTCTACCATCTTGCGTGGGGCGGGAGGCCACGGTAGCCTTTTCCCTTCGCATCACAACGTCACCCCAGCTCCAGGAGGAGCACCATGAACCGCATCCTTGCCATCCTCGCTGCAGCCCTCGTGCTGGGCGCTTCCGCCCGCGCCTTCGCCGCCGACCCGCCGGCCAAATCCGCGCCGGACAAAGCCAAAGCCGCCGCCAAACCGGAGCCCGCGCGCGCCGCGGTGGTCTCGAAGCGGAGCCTCCAGATGGGGAAGCCGCCGGCCGAGCTGCAGAAGCTGGCGGTGCTCCTCGGGTCCTGGAACGGTGAGACGCACGCGTTCGCCGGAGCGGACGCGAAGAGTCCCAGCAAGTCCACGTACAAGTGGACGTTCAACGGCATGCACCTCGAAGGCGACCACCAGTACACGATGAACGGCAAGCCCTTCTATGGGCGGAGCCTCTGGGGCTACGACCCCGACCGGAATCAGTACCAGTGCGTCTGGACCGACGAGATGTCCTCGGCCGCGTCGGTGTTCACCGGCTCCTTCACGGACGACAAGACGCTCTTCCTCTCTTCGTCGACGGTCGTGGACGGGAAGCCGATCACCGAGATCATGACCTTCAAGTTCGACGAACCGGGAAAGTACAACCTCGTCATGACGAGCGACGCCGCGGGCGATCCCAAGCCGATCATGGAGGAGGCGGCCACGAAGAGCGGCGGTCCGGTCGAGAAGGCCTCCGAGAAGAAAGAGGTCTCGGACAAGAGCAACGGCTGAGGCCGGTCAGCGCTCGGCGATCACCAGCTTGCCGCCCATCCCGGGATGGGTGCAGCACGTGTAGATGAACTCGCCGGGCGAGCGTGGCATGGTGACGGTGACCACGCGGCGCTCGCCCGGCAGGAGGGGCGGACCGCAGGGCACGTCCAGGCCCACGATCCGGAAGTTGTGCAGCACGCGCGTGTCCTCGTCGTTGCTCACGACGAAGCGGACGCGCTCCCCCGGGGCGAAGCGCAGCGTGGGGTTCTGGCCGTTGAACGTGTAGTCCTTCATGCTGAGGGTGACGGTCTCGACCGGACCCGAAGCCGCGCGTTCACGCCAGGACGCGGCCATCGCGACCACGGCGGCGATCGCCACCGCGGCCGCGGCGGTCATCCCGATGCGCTTCCGCATGCCCGGATCGTGACACGGCGGTCCCATCGGGGACAAGCCGCCCTGCGTCAGGCGAAGAGCGACGAGAGGTCGGCGTAGGGCGTGGAGCAGGGCGGCCCGGGCGCGTGGAGGTAGCGCTGCGGGCCCAGGCTCCCGAGGTCCCCCAGCGCGATCAGCGAGCTCGAGACGGTGGGGAAGCGGTCGCGATGGAGGCAGACGCCCGGGACGGAATGCCCGGCATCCTCGTGCGTGACCAGGAGCGCCGCGATCGCGCGCAGCGCCTCATCCACGGTGCGCGGCGCCAGGCTCTCCAGGCGGCTCCGGAGCCAGGCGGTGCGCGGCTCGCTCACATCGTTCACGTCGGCGTGCGTCACCACGTTCCAGCCCGGCTCGAGGATCCGGATCCCGGTCTCCCGCCCCGTCTCGGCGAGGATGGCCCACGAGGGCTCGTCCACGTTCAGCCCGACCAGGGTGCAGGCGGCATACGCGTCCCGGGCGCCGTCGATCAGGGCGAGCGCGGCGTGGAGCCGAGCGGGATGGCGCTCGCCCGTGCCCGGATCGATGCGGTGGGGCTGGTCCGGCGCACCGCCGAGGGCCGCGGCATCGAGACAGAGGAGCCCGCGCGAGCGCGGCGCCGGCCCGCCCGCGGGAGGCGCCGCTCCCGGCGTCGGCCGCCGGTTCATCAGCGCGGTCACCGCGCGCGCCTCGCGCACCGCGAGCCACGTGCCGCCCGCCACCAGGTCCCTGCCGCCCACCACGCGGGGCCGCTCGCGCAGAATGCCCGGAGGCGCTGCAGCGCGCTCCGGCGACTCGTCGCGGTTGGCGCCCAGAACGAGCGTGCGAGGGCCGAGAACCTCGACCCCCGCGATCAGCGTGCACATGCCCGCGCTCGAACCGTCGATCCCTCCGCCTAGACGCGCTCCTCCATCGGAATGTACGGCTCGGCGTGCGTGCCGGTGTAGATCTGGTCGGGCCGGTAGATGCGGTTGTCCTGGATCTGCTCCAGCCAGTGGGCGAGCCATCCGGAGACGCGCGCGATCGCGAACATCGGCGTGAAGAGTGCGGCGGGAAGCCCCATCGCCGTGTAGAGCACGCCGGAGTAGAAGTCCACGTTGGGATAGATCCGCTTCGCGCCGAGATGCTCGGCGGTCACCTTCTCCACCTCCTGCGCCACCGCGAGCAGCGGATCGCCGCCCCCCTTGGAGATCATCTGTCCGGCCAGCTTCTGCAGCACGAGGGCCCGGGGGTCCTTCACGCGATAGATCCGGTGCCCGATCCCCATGATCTTCTGCTTCCTGTGGATCAGATCCTCGATGTAGGGGCGGGCCCTCTCGGGGTCGCCGATCTGCTGGAGCATGTGGATCACCTGCTCGTTGGCGCCGCCGTGCAGCGGCCCCGTGAGCGCGCCGATCGCGGAAGAGATCACGGTGTAGGGATCGGCCAGCGTCGAGGCGGTCACCCGGCCCCCGAAGGTCGAGGCATTCATCGAGTGCTCGGCGTGGAGGATGAAACAGATGTCCATCACCCGCGCCTCGTCCTCGTCCGGCACGTCGCCGGTCAGCATGTAGAGGAAGTTCGCCGCGTGCGACAGGTCCTCGCGGGGCGGGATGTAGTCCTTACCCAGGCTCAAGCGGTGGAACGCCGCCACCAGCGTCGGCGCCTTGGCGATCAGCCGCACGGAGGAGTTGTACCGGTCCTCCGGCTTCATCGGGTCGCGGTCGGGATAGAACATCCCGAGGGCCGCGATCGAGGCCTGCAGCGCCTCCATCGGATGGCCGGTGTCGGGCAGGCACTTCAGGAGGTCGATCAGCCGGAAGCGCACGTCCCGGTTGGAGCGCAGGTCGCGCGAGAACTTATCCAGCTCGGTCCGGTTGGGGAGCTTTCCCCAGAGGAGCAGGTAGGAGGTCTCCTCGAACGTGCTCTTCTCCGCCAGCGTCTCGATCGGGTAGCCGCGGTATTCGAGCACGCCCTGGTCGCCGTCGATCCAGCAGATGCTGGAGCGCGCCGCGGGGACTCCGTCGAGGCCGGGGATGTAGGGGACCGGCGAAGCGGCCGCCGCCGGCGTCGAGGTGGTGCGTTCCGACATGACGTTCCTCCGATGCCTCGGCGAGCCGGGGCGTGGTTCCGGTGAGGGTGGTTCGGTGCCGCGGACTACGGGGTCGATCGAGCCATTCTATCGTGCCCGGGCCCGCGCCGGGGGCGCAAGAGCTTGGATGCGCCGAATGGACGCGGGATCGTCCGGGAGCAGGTCGGCGGGCACCAGCCGCGGCGCCAGGGTCACCCATCGGCGATCCCTGGCGAAGACTTTACGGAAGAGCGGAGCCGCCTCCTTCTCGCGCCCCAGCTTCCAGAGCGTGGCCGCCTGCCAGAACAGGAGCTCGTCGTTGCCCGGCGCGAGCCGCGCCGCCTCGGAGTAGGCGCGGAGCGCGTCCTCCACCTTGCCCTCGGTGATGAAGGCGTCCCCCTCGTCGCTCTTCTTGTACGCGCGCCACAGGCCCACCAGCCGGCGCAGCTCGGCGATCGGTTTGGAGCTGTCCTCCACCCGGAGATCCATGACCCGGTCGGCCCAGGGCTTGTCGGAGCGGGTGCCCTTCACGATGACGATGGCGGCCGACTGCTGCCCGCGGATGTCGCCGCCGGCCCGCTGCCCCGCCTCCAGGGCCTGGAGCAGCCGCTCGGGGAAATCCCCCTTGGCGCTCCGGTAGGCCGCGGCCATGGCCGGCCAGACCTTGTCGCTGGCCATGAGGTTGGCCTCGCACGTGAAATGGTCGCCGGCCTCGTCCCCGGCGAAGGGAATGCACTTCTTGCCGGTGTGCACGGCGACGTCGCCATGGGCGTCCACCATGGCCACCTGGCGCACCTCGCGGTACTGGTCGTCATCGAGGAGCTTCTTCAGAGCGTCCTTCGCCGTCGCCCCGTCGCGCATCAGGGCCAGTCCGCGCGGGCCGTACGCCACCTCGACCAGCGACTGCGTCGCCACGGCGCCCACGCCCGGCTCCGCCCAGGGGACGATCGGGCCCACGGAGAAGTAGTGCGATTGGACGGCGACGCCCAGGTCCCCGGATTCCGGATCGCGGGCCACGATCGAAAAGGTGGCCCGGGCCGGGGAAGCGCCGGCGGCGAGCAGCGTCGCGGCGAGGAGGAACCCTCGGAGGGAGCGGGACCGGTTCACGGCGTCTCCTTTCATCGGGTGGGATGGGCGGTTCGAGCGGTCGTGCCGTTCCGGGTCCATGCCCCGGCGGGAGCCGCCGCCGGCCGGATCATCCGCGATTAGTGCCCATGCCGCAAGGAGATACCGGGGCGGCCAGGCGTTCGGTCCGCGGCTCGGCCCTCCGCCGATTGACTCCCGGGGCCGGAACCGCTAAGGTTCCCGCGATTCGCCTAAGGCCCTCCGGCGGCTCGCGACCATCACTGAACCCCAACACCAAAGGTGCGCGTGGACATCTTCGCCAAGTGTAACGAGTTCAACGAACACCGGATGGCCCAGCGGGCCGGCTTCTACCCGTACTTCCTCCCGATCTCCGAGAACCACGGCACCGAGGTCACGATCCACGGCAAGCGCATGATCATGGCCGGGTCGAACAACTACCTCGGGCTCACCAAGCATCCCAAGGTCATGGCGGCCGCCGAGGACGCGCTGATGCGCTTCGGGACCTCGAACAACGGCTCCCGCTTCCTGAACGGCACGCTCGAGCTGCACGCGATCCTCGAAGAGCGGCTCGCCCGGTTCATGAAGAAGGAAGCCGCGCTGGTCTACTCGACCGGCTACCTGACGAACCTGGGCTCGATCTCCGCGCTCGCCGAGAAGGGCGACGTGGTCATCCTGGACAAGGACGCGCACGCCTGCATCGTGGACGGGGCCCGCCTCTCGCACGGGCAGGTGCTCCGCTTCCGTCACAACGACCTGCGCGACCTGGAGCGCGTGCTGGAGAAGGTGCCGGCCAAGGCGGGCAAGCTGGTCGTCGTGGATGGCGTCTACAGCATGGAGGGGGACATCGCGCCCCTTCCCGACATCGTGCGCCTGGTGCGCGAGTACAACGCGCGGCTCCTCGTGGACGACGCGCACGGGATCGGCGTGCTCGGGGCCCGCGGCGCCGGAGCCTGCGAGGCGCAGAACGTCGAGGACCAGGTCGATCTCGTGATGGGAACCTTCAGCAAGTCGTTCGCGTCGCTCGGCGGCTTCATCGCCGGCCCCAAGGAGGTCATGGACTACCTGCGCCACCACGCGCGCGCCATGATCTTCAGCGCGAGCATGACGCCCTCGAGCGTGGCCGCGGCGCTCGCGGCCCTCGACGTGATCGAGAGCGACGAGGGGCCGGTCCTTCGCGAGCGCCTGCGCGTCATCGCGGACAAGATGAGGACCGGATTCAAGTCCCAGGGACTCGAAGTCGGCTCCGGCAAGGGCACGCCGATCATCCCGATCTTCATCGGCGATCGCATGAAGTGCATGCACTGGTGGCGGAAGATCTACGACCGGGGCGTGTTCGTGAACGCGATCCTGGTCCCCGCCGTCGCGCCCGGACGCGATCTCCTCCGCACCTCGTACATGGCGACGCACCAGGACTCCCAGCTCGACACCATTCTTCGCGTCGTCTCCGAGGTCCGCCAGCAGCTCGGCGCCGAGCTGGCTTCCCAGGCCGAATAACCCGTACCGAGCCCGGCGTGGAGGTCGTTCCGGTCCAAACCGCGAAGGACCTGGATCGCTTCATCCGCTACGTCTACGACCGCTACCGGAACGAGCCGCACTGGGTCCAGCCGCTCCCCTCCGACGAGAAGGCGCGCCTCACCCCCGGGAAGAATCCCTACTTCGAGCACGCCGAAGCCGCCTATTTCCTGGCGCTCGAAGGCGGGCGCGTCGTCGGGCGGATCGCCGCGACCGTGGATCGCAATCACGACGCCTTCCAGGGCGAGCGGCAGGCCGCGTTCGGATTCTTCGAGGCCGACTCGCCGGCCGCGACGGCGGCGCTCCTGGCCGCCGCCGAGGAGTGGGGGCGCGCGAAGGGAGCCCAGGTGCTGCGCGGCCCTCTCAGCTTCACCACCAACGACGAGTGCGGGCTCCTGATCGAGGGCTTCGACCACCGTCCGATGCTCCTCATGCCCTACAACGTTCGCGAGTACGCCGCGTGGATCGAAGCGGCGGGCCTCGCCAAGGCCAAGGATCTCTACGAGTGGCGCGTCCCCGTGCCCGAGACGCCGCAGCCGGTGTTCCAGCGGATCGCGTCGATGGCGAAGAAGCGCGACCGGATCACCGTCCGGCCCCTCGAGATGAAGAAGTTCAACGAGGAGCTGGGCCGCGTGAAGACGGTCTACAACGCCGCGTGGGAACGGAACTGGGGGTTCGTCCCGATGACCGACGCCGAGATCGATCACATGGCGAGCCAGTTGAAGCCCGCGGTGGTCCCCGACCTGGTGCAGTTCGCCGAGGTGGACGGCGCGCCGGTGGGATTCGGGCTGATCCTGCCCGACGTGAACGTCGCGCTGGCCAAGGTGAAGGGGAAGCTCTTCCCCTTCGGCATCGTGAAGCTGCTCTGGACGCTGCCGCGGATCAAGGAGGGCCGCCTGCTCGCGCGGGGGGTGCTCGGCGAATACCAGAGGCGCGGCGTCGGAGCGCTGCTCGTCGAGGCGCTCATGCGCGCGACGCGGCGCCGCGGGTACGCGATGACCGAGGTCGGGTGGACGCTGGAGGATAACGACTCCGTGCACCAGCTGATCCTCGGCTCGGGCGGCACGCGGAGCGCGGTCTACCGGATCTACGAAAAGCGGCTCGCGTGACCGACGCGGCGCCCCTCGCCGTCGTCACCGGCGCTTCCGGCTTCGTCGGAAGCCACATCGTGGACGAGCTCCTTCTTCGCGGCGCGCGCGTGCGCGCCGTCGTGCGCGGCTCCTCGTCGCGGCGGTGGCTGGAGAAGAAGGCGGTCGAGGTGGCCGATGCCGCGCTCGACGACCCCCAGGCGCTGGCCCGCGCGGTGGAGGGCGCCGACTGGATCGTCCACGCCGCGGGGCTCATCCGCGCGCGGAACGCGGCGGAGTTCCACGAGGCGAACGTGGTGGGCACCGAGCGGCTCCTGCGCGCCGCGGACGGGGGCAAGCTCCGGCGCTTTCTCTTCATCTCGAGCCAGGCGGCCGCGGGGCCCAGCCTGACCGGCCTCCCCGTCACCGAGGATCAGCGCCCCCACCCGGTCTCGGCCTATGGCGAGAGCAAGCTTCGCGCGGAGCAGCTCGTGGTGATGGCGGCCGACCGGCTGCCCGTCTCCGTGATCCGCCCCCCGGCCGTGTACGGCCCGCGCGACACCGCCATCTTGAAGGCGTTCGTCGCGGGGAAGTGGCACCTCGAACCGGTTCTGCGCAAGCGGGGGCGGTTCTCCATCGTCCACGTGAGCGACCTCGTCACCGCGGTCCACGCCGCGCTCACCCAGGAGGCGGCGGTGGGGCAGGTGTTCTTCGCCTGCGAGCCGGACGTGACCGACTACGACGAGCTGGGCCGTTCCGTCCGCGAGGCGCTCGGAACCTGGACGGTCCGGGTCGCCATTCCGCAGTGGGCGCTGGCGGGGATCGCGGCGGTCGCCGAGAGCTGGGCGCGCGCCGCGGGCAAGGCCCCTCTCCTCTCCCGGGAGAAGCTGGCGGAGATCGCGGCGGGGGACTGGATCTGCTCGTCGCGGAAGATCCGGGAGCGGCTTGGATGGACGCCCCGGGTCGGTCTTGACGAGGGGATCCGGGCGACGGCCGACTGGTATCGCGAGGTCGGCTGGCTGTAGGGCTGGCGCCGGGGGGCAGCCGACGGTAGAATCACCGGGCGGGCGCATTCAGGCCGGCACCCGCTCGGAGCCCGTTTCCCGTGAACCCCCATCCCATCCCCCGCATCCGAAACCAGTCCATGTCCGCGTGCCGCCGAGTCCTCCTCTTCGTGGCGTTCCTTGCCGTGGCAGTCCTTGCGCCGGCACGCCCGGCCATGGCCCGGGCCGTGTCCCGGAACGTCCAGCTCCTCGCCCATGTGAACAGCTACACGCGCTATTCCGCGTGCACCGCCTACGTGGCGCCGGACGGGCGCGAATACGCCGTGCTCGGCACCGAGACCGGCACCTCGATCCTCAACGTGACGAATCCGTCGGCCCCCTACGAGGTCGGCTTCATCCCGGGCCTCAGCTCCTGGTGGCGCGAGATGAAGCAGTACCGGACCTGGCTCTACGTCTCGACCGAGGCCATCGGCGGCGGCATCCAGATCATCCGGATGACCGACCCCGAGCACCCGGTGCTCGCGAACACCTACACGACGGCGTTCAACCGGGAGCACACGGTCACCGTGGACACCACCCGCGCGCTCCTCATCCTGAACGGCACCCGCGCGACGAACACGATGACGGGCATGCACGTCATGTCGCTCGCCGATCCCGAAAACCCCGTGGATCTCGCCTCCTACACCAAGGACTACGTGCACGACTCGTGGGTGCGCGGCACGCGGCTCCACGCCTTCTGCATCTCGAGCAACACGGTCCGGATCTTCGATCTGAGCAACCCCTCGGCGCCGGTCGAGCAGTCCTCCTGGAGCTACCTGAACGCCAAGTCGCACAGCGGCGAGACCTCCAAGGACGGCCGCTATCTCTACGTCTGCGACGAGGTGAACTATTCGACGATGAAGGTCTTCGACATCCAGGACATCCTGGCGCATCCGCTCGTGTACGAGACCACCGTGAATCCGCTCTCGATCGTGCACAACGTGCACGTGAAGCAGGACACCGCGTTCGTCTCCTGGTACACGGAGGGGGTCCATCTGTTCGACATCACCGACCCGACGCTGCCGGCGGAGTTCGGCTGGTACGACACGTATCCCTCGTATTCGGGCGGCTTCCATGGCGTCTGGGAAGTCGCGTGCGGGTTTCCGTCGGGGACCTTCATCGCGAGCGACATCGAGAGCGGCCTCTGGATCTTCCGCACCGTCAAGAACTACGGCGTGGTCAAGGTGCGCGCCCGCGACGACCTGGGACAGCCCCTGACCGGCGTGGACGTGGTCCATGTGGAGTCCGCCGAGGATTCCACGCAGACCGGCATGACCGCGGGGGCCCGGATCGCCCTCGCGCCCGGTGCCAGCACCCTGCGGTTGTCGAAGTTCGGCTACGAGACGGGGTTCGTCAGCGACAACGTGACGGTCGGAAGCCGGGACAGCTTCGTGGTCACGATGAAGCGCGTCGCGGCCACCGCGCTCACGGGCGTGGTGCGGCGGGAGCCCGATGCGGCCGCGATCCAGGACGCCGCGATCACGCTCCAGGACACCCCGATCTCGACGACCACGGTCTCGACGGGGGTCTACAACATCGCGGGCGTGCCGCGGGGGAGCTATGTGGTGAGCGCCTATCGCCCCGGGTACGCGCCGGCCTCGCGCGTGGTCGCCGCCGAGCCCGGCGTGGCCCGGAGCGTGGATTTCAAGCTGCTCCCGGCCGCCTGGTACGACTCCTGTGACACGAACCGGGGATGGAGCCTCGCCGACGCCGACGACAATGCCTCGGCCGGACGGTGGGAGCGCGCGATTCCGAACGGCACGACGGGTCAGAACGCACCGAGGGTTCCGCTTTCGTCGGGCGCCACTCCCGGAGGGGACCGCCTGGCGTTCGGGGCGGCCGTATCGGGCCGCGGCGTCCCGCTCCGCGACGCGCAGCACGACGAGCCCGCGGAGGGAATGCTTCCGGTCGGTCCGATCGCGCCGGGCGTCGACGCGACGCCCGGATCGGGGACGGGCTACTGCTTCGTCACCGGGAACGGCCCGGCCGGAGGCGATCCGGCGGCGTCGGACGTGGACGGCGGCAAGACCACGCTGACCACGCCGCCGATCGACCTGACCGCCATGACGGAGCCGATGCTCTCCTGGTCGCGTTGGTACCACATGAACACGCCCGGCGAGCCCGACTCGTTCGTGATCCAGATCACCCGCGACGGCCTGAGCTGGGTCACGGTCCGCTCGCTGATCCTGAGCCACCCCGAATGGCACCAGGACGTGATCCGCGTGAAGGACTACATCGCGCCCAGCGCGACCGTGCGCGTGCGCTTCATCGCGCAGGACCAGCCGCCCGCCGACGGCGTCGTGGAGGCGGCGGTGGACGACTTCATGGCCTACGACGCCGCGCTCCAGCCCGCCAACGTGGACGACACCACCGCGACCGCTCCCGGCGCGCCGCCGGTGGTGCTGGAATCGCCGCGCCCCAATCCCGCGTCGCGCGAGGCGTCGGTGACGCTGCGCTTGCGCGCGGCGGGTCCGGTGCGGGTCGCGGTGTTCGATGCCGCGGGCCGGAGGGTGGCCACGCTGTTCGATGGGAACGCGCCGGCCGGGCCCCTGGCGTTACGGTGGAATGGCCGGGACCGGCGCGGCCACGAGACCGGAAGCGGCATCTACTGGATCCGCGCCGAGGCCGCGGGAGAGAAGCGAACGACGAGGCTGGTGTGGGTGCGGTGAGGTCTAGAACAGGCTGAACTTGAAGTACTTCTTGGGGTCCTTTTCGATCTCCGCCATCAGCCGCTTCATCGAGCCCATCAGCGCTTTCGTGTCCTCGTAAAGCGTGGAGTCGGCCATCAGCTTGCCCATCGACCCCTTGCCCGACTCCATCAGCGCCATCACGGAATCCATCCGCGCCGTGCTCGAGGCGAGATTCCGGTGCAGCTCGCCGTTGTTCATGAGCTGCGCCAGGGTCCCCTCGCCATGCTGCATCCGCCAGGAGAGGCTGTCGAAGGAGGCGGCCAGCGCCATGAGGCGGTCGGCCACGCGGGACTGGGTCTGGGTCATGCGCGAGGCCAGATCGCTCGCGTTCCGGCTCATCGCGACCAGGTTGTCGTAGAGCTTTTCGTCCTGGGCCAGGCGCCCCAGGGTGCCGCGGCCGTTCGTGAAGCCGCGCGTGGCGGCGTTCAGGTTGGAGAGGATCACCTCCACGCTGTCCGCCATCCCCTTGGCCTGGCTGAGCAGCACCTGGGGATCGGTGATGATGGCGGGACGGATCTCCTCGTCGCTCGCGATCACCGGAAGCGCCTCGTTTCCCGCGTCGAGCGCGATGTACAGCTCGGAGAGGAATCCCACGGTCGTGATGCGCGCGGTCGCGCCCTGGTGGAGGCGCGTGCGGGTGCCGTCCTTCACCCCCATCACGACCTTCACGACGTTGGTGCTGTCGCCCAGCTCGATCTTGCGCACGGTGCCGACCGGGACGCCGTTCAGCCGGACGGGGGAGCCGGTCTCCAGTCCGCCGACGTTGGCGAAGTGGACCGTGATCTCCTCCTCCTTCCCGAACTTGAAGCTTCCCGACTGGAAGGTCGCCCAGAGGATGAGGGCGAGCGCGATCAGCGACAGGATCCCGACCTGGAGCTTCATGAAGGGCACCTGCCCGGTTCGCTTCACGCCATTCCTCCCATCACTGAAGGGCCGTGCGGCGCGTGTCGCCGGGCACGGTGACGACGCGCTGCGTGGCGGCCAGGACCGCCTTGCGGAACGGAGCCAGGAACTCGTTGATGAACGGCTCGTTGGTGTGGGCCAGGTCCGCCGGCGTCCCGTCGAATACGAGCCGCCCCTCGTTCAGGACCGCCATGGTGTTCGCCACCTTGAAGGCATCGGCGATGTCGTGGGTCACCATGACCGACGTCTTCTTCATGCGGTCGCGCAGCTCCACGATGAGATCGGTGATCCGCTCCGCGCTCTGAGGGTCCAGCCCCGTCGTCGGCTCGTCGTAGAGGAGGATCTGCGGATTGCGCGCCGCGAGCGCGCGCGCGATCGCCACACGCCGCTGCATCCCGCCGGAGAGCTGATCCGGCATCCGGTCGATCAGATCCGGATCCAGTCCCACCAGCTCCAGATGCGCGCGAACCGTCCCTTCCAGCTCCGCGTCGGCCACGTTGTCGTGCTCGATCAGGGAGAACGCCACGTTCTCGCCGACCGTCATCGAGTCGAAGAGCGCCCCCTGCTGGAACACCATCCCGATGCGCTGGCGGATCTGCCGGAGGCGTTTCTCGCTCATCCGCGTGATGTCCTCGTTGTCGATCCGGATCACGCCCGCGTCGGGACGCGCCAGGCCCAGCAACAGCCGCAGCGTCGTGCTCTTCCCCGAGCCGGACGGGCCCAGGATGACGGTCGTCCCGCCCAGGGGGACGTTGAAGGTGATGTCCCGTAAGATCGGGCGGCCGTCGATCGAGTAGTCGACATGTTCGAACGAGATCATAGGCGCTCACCAACCCAGGATGCGAAACACGAGCCGCGTGCACACGCCGTCGGCGACGAGGATCCCCACGGAGGAGATGACCACCGACTCCGTGGTCGAGACGCCCACCCCCTTGGCGCCCCCGGCGGACCGGAACCCGCGCCAGCAGGCCACCGTGGCGATCATCAGCGCGAAGACGAACGGCTTGATCATGCCGACCATCACGTTCTTGGGCGTCAGGTACTTGAGCACGCCCGAATAGTACGACTCGACCGGCAGATGGTACTGCAACCCCACGAACCCGCCGCCGACCACGGCGAGCGCGTCTCCGATGATCACGAGCACGGGGAGCGCGATCAGGAGCGCCGCCACGCGCGGCACGACCAGCCGCTTCATCGGGTCGGACCCGAACGCCACCAGGGCGTCGATCTGGTCGCTGGAGCGCATCGCCCCGATCTCCGCCGTGATCCCCGCCGACATGCGCGAGGCCACCACCATTCCCGTGAGGACGGGCCCGAGCGCCCGGACGACCGAGATCACCATGAAGTGCCCGAGCTGCGACTTGGCCCCCGTGTTCGCCAGCTCGCGCACCAGCTGGATCGCGAGCGCCTGTCCCGCCACCGCGGCCGACACGATCACGATCAGGAGCGACCCCACCAGGGCGAAGTGGAGCTGGCTCAAGAACTCGCGCCCGTAGTACGGAGGCGAGAAAGTCGCCCGGATCGCGTCCCAGGCGAAGAGCACGAAATCCTGAACGACCTCCAGGATGCGGCGCAGCCGCTCGACGATCGCCGCGATCAGCTCCACGGCGTCCTGCCGGCTCGCCGCGGAGGCGTCAGCGGCCCTTCGGTTTGGTGCCGAAGATGTAGTCCCAGAGAGGGGAGCTGACCCCGAACCGGTGATCGGGGGTCTTGTAGTGGTGCAGCAGGTGGTAGCGCTTCACGAACTTGAGGAAGCCCCACGTCATCGAGAGGTGGTGCTCCGCGTAGTGCATCATGTCGTAGGCGATGTAGCCGGTCACGAAACCGGCGAAGAGCGGCGCCACCCAGAGCGGGAGCCCGAAGATCGTGCCGATCAGGGTCTTGAAGAAGAGGAAGAAGAGGATCGCGAGCGGGATGCTCAGGATCGGCGGCATGACCAGGCGAGTCTTGCACTGCGGCTGCTCGTGATGGACGCCGTGCACCAGGTACCACGCCCGCTTCAGGAACGGAAGCTGCGGCTCCCAGTGGAACAGGTGGCGATGCAGCATGTACTCGGAGAAGCTCCAGACCAGGAGGCCCACCGTGTACATGCCGAACACCGGACCGATGGCGCCGCCTCCCTGCTCGCGGAAGGCCCGAGCCAGGAAGAAGAGCACCACCGGCACGTAGAGCACGAGCACCACCGCCGGGTGGATGTGGGTGAAGGACTCGAGGAAGTCCGACTTGAAGAGCCGGATCGGCTCCTCGCTGTGGTTGATCGGCAGGTCGCCGTAGTTCGCCTTCGCCATGGTCGCGCAACCTCCGTTCCTGTTGCCTGCCGGGCAGTTCCGTCGGCCCGGGGTCGATTGCCGGGGATTGTACGAACGCCCACGGAGCAGGTCAATCCCCGGGGAAACCGGTAGAATCGTCCGATGCCCGGCACCGATCCGAAGCCGCTTCGCGTGAACGAGATCTTCCTCTCCGTCCAGGGGGAGGGGATCCACGTCGGCGAGCGAACCGTTTTCCTTAGACTCTACGGCTGCCCGCTCCGATGCGTCTGGTGCGACCAGCCCGAAGCGCTCGCCACGAGCGGCATCGGGCATTTTGAACCGATGTTGCCGGATGCCGTCCGGGATCGAATCCTGGCGTATCCTGCCGTCCGCCGCCTGTGCCTGACCGGCGGGGAGCCGCTCATCGCTCCCTCCGAGTCGCTGGCGTGGCTCCTCGGGGAGCTGCGCGCCGCCGGCTGGTGGATCTCGGTGGAGACGAGCGGGACGCGCGTGGTCGGGTCGCTCCTGCCGCTGATCGACTTCTGGACGATCTCGCCCAAGGGGGAGAGCGCCCGGACGTTCGACGGCGACCCCGTGGAGGCCCAGCTCCCGACGCTGCGGCAGCTCGTGCGCGAGCTGCCCGAGCCGCGGCGCCAGCTCAAGTTCGTGATCCAGTCGGAGGGTGACGTGAACGACGCGGTCCGATTCCTGGATGCGCTGGAGTATCGCGGCGCGGTCGTGCTGCAGCCCGAGCACGGAAGCGGCGACGGCCGGGCCGTGCTCCAGTGGTGGCCCTGGGATCGCTACCCCGAGGCGCGGATCATTCCGCAGACGCACAAGGTCGTGGGTCTGCGATGAGAGTCCGGCTGACCCGCGACTTCACGTTCGAGGCCGCGCATCTGCTCCCGAACGCGCCCGAGGGACACAAGTGCCGCCGATTGCACGGGCACTCCTTCCGCGTCGAGGTGACCGTGGAAGGGGAGGTCGATCCGCGCACCGGGTGGTTCCTGGACTACGGCGTGATCAAGGACGCCGTCGAGCCGCTCCGCCGCCAGCTCGACCACTACTACCTGAACGAGATCTCCGGTCTCGAGAACCCCACCTCGGAGAATCTTGCGGGCTGGCTCTGGGATCGGTTGAAGCCCGCGCTCCCGTCGCTCGCGCGTCTGACGGTTCACGAGACGTGCGAAGCGCGCTGCACGTACGAGGGGCGCGAGTAACCGACAGGTATGGGCCCGCCGGTGGCGATGCTCTCCGCGCTGATCGTCTGGCT
The DNA here is from genome assembly GCA_035496795.1 of Candidatus Omnitrophota bacterium. Taxonomy (GTDB): domain Bacteria; phylum Eisenbacteria; class RBG-16-71-46; order SZUA-252; family SZUA-252; genus DASQJL01. The sequence goes on along the minus strand of DATJEJ010000039.1, from coordinate 3,975 downwards.
CATCCGCCGGGCGCGCTGACGACGCGCGCGGCGATCCGCTCGGCGTCCTCCGTCAGCGACGCCACCGACACCCCGCGATACCCGTTCCCCGCGAGATAGAGCCGTGGATTCGCCGCCAGGCGGCGGTCCAGGTCGGCCAGGAGCGCCATGTGTCCGACCGCATACTGGGGAATCGAGGCCTCCTGCCGGATGACCCACGTTCGCTCGGGCCCGCTGGCCAGCCCGTGCGTCTTGTCCAGCGCGCCCATCGCCAGCCCCGCGAGGTCGGCGTCGCTCCGGGTGAGGAGATCGGGCCGGTCGGCCCCGCCCATGATGACGCGCACCATCGTCTGCCCCTCGGGCGCGCGCCCGGGAAAGAGGTTCGATTCGAACAGCGCGCCCAGGATCGGCAGCTCCTCGCCGGGCACGACCAGGTAGCCGTAGCCGTCGGGGGGCGTGCGGAAGCGGTCGGTCCGGAACGCGAGGCCCACCACGGCCACCCCCGCGGGCTCGATCGTCCCGAGGAGCTTGGCGATCTCGGCGTCCAGCGGGCGCAGGAGCGCCGCCGCCGCCCGCGCGGAGATCGCGAGCACGACCGAATCGGCCTCGAGCCGGTCGCCGCTCGCGGTGCGCACGCCGTAGCCCGTCGCGGTCCGCTCCAAAGCGAGTGCCGGCGTGGCGATCCGGATCGCGTCGCCCAATCGTGCCGCCAGTGCGTCGGTCAGCGATTCCAGGCCGCGCGTGAAGCTCCAAAGGGCGCGCCCTCCCGGACCCGCGGCGCGGCCGGCGCCGCCTTTCTTGGACCGCGCGATCATCGCGAACACGAGGGAGCGATGGCTCCGCTCCATCTCGCGCATGACCGGGAACGCGGCGTCCACCGAGAGCCGCTTCGAATTGCCGGCGAAGACGCCGCGCACCACGGCGCCGATCAGGACGCTGGCCGCCTCCTCGCCGATGTGCCGCACGGCGTAGTCATGAACGCTTTCTTCCTTCTTGACGCGATTGGCGAAGAAAGGCTCGAGTGCCACGCGCAAGCGCGCTTTGGGGGAGAGTCCCGTGAACCCGAAGAAGGCCGTCGGGTTCAGAGGCAGCCGGTGGAGCCGTCCGCCGCGCCAGATGTAGCGCCGCGCCGCGTCGGTGCTGCCCAGCACCCGCTGGTCGGCGAGGCCCACCGATTCGGCCAGCCGCCACGCGGCGTTCTCCGTCCCCTGGACGGCGTTCGCCGCCCATTCGACCAGGTAGCCGTCCTCGCGCGTCGAGCGGATCCGCCCGCCCGCGCGCGGCCCCGCCTCCAGCACGGTCAGCTCGAGCGACTCGGCGCGACGCGCGGCCTCGGCCCGGATCGCCCACGCCGCGGAGAGACCCGCGATGCCCCCACCGATGATGACGACGCGCATGCGCGGATACTAGCGTTCCGCGCCGGAAGGCCCTAGTGTTCTGAGGAATGCCTTTCCCAACCCGCCGGACCCTTCGCCGCGCCGCGGCGCTCGCCCTCTGCGTGGCCTTTCTCGCGCCGTCGACGCCGCCCCGCAAACCCGCGGCCCCGTCTGGAAAGTCCGCGCTCCCGTCGGGAAGGCCGACGCCGGCCGCGATGCTGACCGCCCAGCTCAAGGCCGCGATCGCCGGAGCGCCCGCGCCCGCGCCGGGCAAGTGCCTGGAGATCCAGTACGAGGGGGTCCTCGAGCTGGAAGGGCACTTCCGCAAGCCGGGCGAGAAGCAGCCCTATCGTTCGCGGCAGCGCTTCCTGGCCAACGGCAACGGAGCGGTGCGTCTGGACTGGACCACCTGGATCCAGGGCGATTCGACGGGCGCGCCGGAGAGCTGGCTCCTCCTGCCCTCCGGCATCGGCGGAACGCTCCTCCATCGCTCCGCCCCGGGCAGCCCGTGGCGCGAAGTCGGAGCGGACCGGCGCGAGCAGGCTCTCGCTCAGGTCACGGCGGGATTTCCGTGGGAAGTGGCGCGCGCGGCGGGTGCTGACGCGGCGCACGGGCACGCGCGCGTGACCGGCGGCGGGCCGGGAGGCGCCTGGTTTCTGGGCGATACCCGTGCGCCCGGGTCGGGAGCGCTCACGCTGCGACCGGTCGACGGCGCCGTGATCTCGTACATGACGACCAAACCGCATCCGCGGCTGGGCGACGTGCGGGACGGCGTCCTCTATGCCTACGGCGAGCCGGGCTCCGTGCCTACCGAGATGCGCCAGATCGTCCACGAGCGCGACATGCAGTGGTCGATGGCCGAGCGCCGCGTCTCGTTCCGCACCGACGCGCCCGACTCGCTGTCGTCGCCCGCGGCCTACGATCCGCCCGAGCCCGCCGATTCGATGCGGGCCGACGTGAAGCTCGCGCCCCTGGCGCCGGGACTGTGGTCGGCGGACATGGACGACCTGGACACGAGGACCGTCGTCGTGGAGTTCGCGGACAAGCTCGCGGTCCTCGAGGCGGCCGTCGGAAGCGAGAATGGCGAGCGGATCGCGGACGCGGCCAGGCGGCAGTTTCCGAACAAGCCGATCCGCTACTTCCTCTTCAGCCATTACCACCCGCACTACGCGGGGGGCCTTCGCGCGTTCGTGGCGGAGGGCGCGACCGTCGTCACGACGCCGGGGAACGAGCACTTCGTGCGGCAGATGGCCGATCTCGATTTCACGCTCCGCCCCGACCGGCTCGCCCGGGCGAAGCGGCCCCTTTCCCTGCAGACCTTCGCCAAGCGGTTCGAGCTGGCCGACTCCACGAACCGGCTGGTCGCGGTGAACATCGGTCCGCGCTCCGATCACACCAACGAGTTCGTGGTCTTCTGGCTTCCGAAGCAGCGGATGCTGTTCGAGACGGAGCAGGGATGGGTCACGGTGGACGGGAAGACGCGAGCGAGCCGACGCGCCGAGCGTTTCTTGAAGGCGCTGGATGACGAGGGGCTGGCGGCGGACCGCATCGTGCAATCCTGGCCGATGCGGGGCAACCCCGCGATGCTCACGAGGGTCGAGCTGGACTCGTTGGTGACGCTGCGGGGGAGAACGCTGCCGCAGGCCACGGCGGGGGCGCGTCCCTAGGCGCCGTCACGGCTCAGCCGCCCGCAGCAGGATCCCGCCATCGGCATTCGTCGCGTTGGTAGCGGTGAAGCGCAAGTAGGCATAGCCCGGCTCATCGGCCACGATCCATCCCGTGCCGCTCGCCCGCGATCCGGAGAACCGGAATGCCCAGGACAGGACCCGGAACGCCCCGACCTGGCGCGAGTCGGGCTGCAGATCGAAGATGGGATCTCCATCCGGATCGGACGCGCTGACCGTGACCTGCCTTCGGACGCCCACGACGAAGTTCAGCGTGTCGGGGCAGGCCATCACAGGCCTTTGATCCCCGTCGTGCGCGATCGTGTAGATCAAGGTCGTATCGAGACCGCCTAGAAGATCGTTTCGAGCGCGGAACCGCACCAGGTAGCGTCCCGTATCCTCCGGCGCCGCCCGCCAGCGCAACGAGCAGTGCAGGTCACTCGTCCACTCGCCCGGAACACAGGTGAAGACGGCATCGTTTGCATGCGGCAGCCGCGTGAGGTCGGCATCGACGGGGCCTTCCACATGGAAGTCGAAGGTGTCCTCCCGTCCTCGCGTGAAGGCGGCATACGGCCAAGGCCTCGGCCGCATGTCCGTACGCGGAACGCCTGGCGGCGGCCCCGAGAGCGGAGACCCGAGGTACCCTGGATCGTCGCAAGAGCTGAGTGTGACGATCGTTCCCAAGAACAAGGCGGCAGCCTTGATGCGGTCGACGGCGGCGCAGCTCATCATGCCCTCCCCATTCGATGCTCCTATCGAATTCAATGCATCGATGAGGAAAACCGAACGGGTAGGGTGCCTGAGCGGATGCTTAATCCTTGCCGATGAGAGCTGGCGTCGTTAGGGGTGGCGGAACGGCAGCTTTTTTACCGCCGCTAGCGGCGGTGAATCTCGTTACGCATGTCGCGCATGATTGACGTTCGTGGTCGACAAGAAATCGAGATCTACCCCGCCGC
>DATJEJ010000038.1:0-9650 GCA_035496795.1 Candidatus Omnitrophota bacterium | reverse complement strand
GAAAGTTGTTACTTGTAGCTGCGCACGCCCAGCTCGACGTACTTGAACTCAAGCGGCTCCACGTTGCGCACGGGCTTCTGGCCCTCGCCCTTGTACTCCCAGGCCGCGACGTGGGCGAACTTGTCGTCGTTGCGCTTCGCTTCCCCGTCGGGCGTGGTGTGTTCCTCGCGGAAGTGTCCTCCGCACGACTCGTCGCGCTCCAGCGCGTCCAGGCACATCAGCTCGCCGAACTCCAGGAAGTCCGCCACGCGGCCGGCTTTCTCGAGGGCCATGTTGAGGCCGCCCTCCTCGCCGGTGACGTTCACGTCCTGCCAGAACTCCTCGCGAAGCGGCGGGATCAGGGAGATCGCCTTCGTGAGGCTCTCCCGGGTGCGGGCCATGCCGCAGTGCTCCCACATGACCTTGCCCAGCTCGCGATGCAACGAGGTGACCGTGCGCTTGCCGCGGATCGAGAGGAGCCGCCGCGTGCGCGTCTCCACCTCCTGCTCCGCGCGCTTCACCTCGGGATGCGTGCGGTCCACCGGCGGCAGCTTCTGCGCGGCCAGGTAGTCGCCGATCGTGTAGGGGATCACGAAATAGCCGTCCGCCAGCCCCTGCATGAGGGCGCTCGCCCCCAGCCGGTTCGCGCCGTGGTCGGAGAAGTTCGCCTCGCCGAGGACGTGCAGGCCGGGAATCGTGCTCATCAAGTTGTAGTCCACCCACAGCCCGCCCATGGTGTAGTGGGAGGCGGGATAGATCCGCATCGGCACCCGGTAGGGATTCTCGTCGGTGATCCGCTCGTACATCTCGAAGAGATTCCCGTACTTCTCCCGGATCGCGCCCTCTCCCAGCCGGCGGATCGCGTCGGCGAAGTCGAGATACACGCCGCGCCCGCCCGGGCCGACGCCGCGCCCCTCGTCGCAGACCTGCTTCGCCGCCCGCGACGAGATGTCGCGCGGGGCGAGATTCCCGTAGGAGGGATACTTCCGCTCGAGGTAGTAGTCGCGCTCGTCCTCGGGAATCAGGGCCGGCGCCCGCGCATCGCCCGGCTGCTTCGGAACCCACACGCGGCCGTCGTTGCGAAGCGATTCGCTCATCAAGGTCAGCTTGGACTGGTGCTCGCCCGTGACCGGGATGCAGGTGGGGTGGATCTGGGTGAAGCAGGGGTTCGCGAACCCCGCGCCCTTCGTGTACGCGCGCCAGATCGCCGTGGTGTTGCACCCCTTGGCGTTCGTCGAGAGATAGAAGACGTTTCCGTACCCGCCCGTCGCGAGGCAGACCGCGTCGCCCAGATGCGATTCCACCTGGCCCGTGACGAGATCGCGCGTCACGATTCCGCGCGCGCGTCCGTCGACCAGGATCAGATCCAGCATCTCGTGCCGCGCGAACATCTCGATCTGGCCCAACCCGACCTGGCGCTCCAGGGCCTGGTAGGCGCCCAGCAGGAGCTGCTGCCCGGTCTGCCCGCGGGCGTAGAAGGTGCGCGAGACCTGCGCGCCGCCGAACGAGCGGTTCGCCAGCAGGCCTCCGTACTCGCGCGCGAAGGGCACCCCCTGCGCCACGCACTGATCGATGATGTTCACCGAGATCTCGGCCAGGCGGTAGACGTTCGCCTCGCGCGAGCGGAAATCGCCCCCCTTGACCGTGTCGTAGAACAGGCGGAAGACGCTGTCGCCGTCGTTCTGGTAGTTCTTCGCGGCGTTGATCCCGCCCTGCGCGGCGATCGAGTGCGCGCGGCGAGGGCTGTCCTGGTAGCAGAAGCACTTCACGTTGTAGCCCAGCTCGGCCAGGCTCGCGGCGCCCGAGGCGCCCGCGAGGCCGCTTCCCACCATGATGATCGTGTACTTCCGCTTGTTGGCCGGGTTCACCAGCCGGATCGAGGAGCGGTGCTTCGCCCACTTCGTCTCCAGCGGGCCGGGCGGAACCTTCGCGTCGAGCTTCATGCGCCTACCGGATCACGCCCGTCAGCACGGCGAGCGGAAAGGAGATGTTGCCCACGACGACGATCGCCGTCATGAGGCCCGCGAATCCGTGGCGCAGGAAGTTGTACCGCGGATGCGAGAGACCCAAGGTCTGAAGCATGCTCCAGATCCCGTGGTACAGGTGGTACCCCAGGGCGAGCATCGCGACGATGTAGAAGATCGAGACGGGCACGACCTGAAAGCCCGCGACGAAGTTGTGATAGACGTCCCCCTCCACGAACGAGGGGTGGACCGTGCCGAAGGTGAAGTGGAGGAGATGGTAGATGATGAAGAGCAGGAGGATCGGACCGCTCCAGACCATCGTGCGCGAGGCGTAGGTCGAGCGGTCGTATTCGCGGCGGCGATAGCCGACCGGGCGCGCGCGGCGGTTGTCGATCGTGAGCGCGGTCGCCGACCAGATGTGGAGGATCACCGACAGGAGGAGCACCGCGCGGGCGATCCAGAGCCCCGCGCCATGCAGGAGCTCGCGGAGCCATACCGCGTAGGCGTTCAGCGCCTCCGGGCCCATGTAGGCCTGGAGGTTTCCGATCATGTGCGCGACGACGAAGCCGAAGAGAATGAAGCCGGAGACCGCCATGACCACCTTCTTGCCGATGGTCGAGGCGGCGAACGGCTCCGCTTGGCTGAATGGTCCCGGACCGACTTGGGTTCGTTCCATAGACACGATCAGTGGGGCATCTTAGACCGGCGGGGCCGGGACGGCAAGGGCGGCGCCGGTGTTCTCCGGTATACTTTTCGGATGAGCCGAACCCGAGCCGCCTGGATCCTCGCCATCGTCGCCGACACGCTTCAGATCGTGCTCCTTCCCGCCTTCGGCGAGGGCCTGGCGTCGCCGGCTGCGGACTTCCTCGACATCGTCGTCGCGATCGGCATGACCGTTCTCCTCGGGTGGCATTTCGCCTTCCTTCCCACCGCGCTCGCGGAGATCGTCCCGGGCCTCAACCTCGTGCCCACCTGGACCGCGGCGGTCTTCTTCGTGACGCGGAGCCGCCGGGCCGGGGTGAAGGGCCAGGAAGGCGGTCGCCCGGAGCCTCACGGCACCGTGCCCCCGGCGCAACAAGATGCGCGCCGGAAGGAGCTTCCTCCCGGCGCGCGTTGAGTCGGGCCGTCCGGACCGAGCGACCGGTCCGCGCCGCTATTTCAGGACCGCGAACCGTCCGCTGGTGCTCGTTCCTTTCGTTTCGATGCGGTAGAAGTACACGCCGGTGCTCATCGGCTGCCCGCTCGAAGTCCGCCCGTCGATCGCCACTTCCTGGTCACCCGGCTCGGTGGCGCGGCGCTCCCAGATCGTCCGAACCAGCTTGCCCTGGGCGTCGAAGAGACGCACCGTGACGGGTCCCGCCTGCGAGACGGAGAACTTCAAGGTTCCCTGGGGATTGAGTGGGTTCGGCTCGACGCGCGCGGCCACCGCACCGCCGCCGTTCACGTTGATCGTCATCGTGAGCGGAGCGCAGAGCCGTCGCGTGTCCAGGAGCGAAGCCTGAACGCGGACGGCGACCGAGGTTTTCCCGTGCAGCCGATCGAATAGGCGCGACAGGTCGTCCATGCGGAACGGCACCGCCATTTCGGAAATCCCATCGTGATCGGTGTCGCCCAGCGTCGTGCCCTTGCCCACGTACGCCGCGATCGACGAGACCGATCCGGTACCGTCCGAGAGCATACGGATCGAGGCGGGATCGATGTCCTGAGCGTTGAACGTACCGGCCGAGGGTTCCAACGACACGTCGAACAAACGGGACGACGGGACGACCGTGATCAGCTTGCTGTTCGAGACGAAGGCATTCCCCACGACACCGGTCGGAGCGGCATTCGGATTCAGGAACACGCTGACCTGGGTTCCGCCACACCGGACGATATCAGGCCTGCCGTCCTCGTTGAAGTCAGCGATCCGAGCGCGTGAGGAGGAGAAGCCGATCGTATTCAAGCTGACGGCCGAAAAGGTACCGCCGGGCCCGCCGAGAAGCACCGTCGACGACGTGTTCCCTTCGCCGCACAGGACGAGATCCTGATAGCCGTCCGCATTCCAATCGAGGTCGAGCACGTCATACATCGTGATAGACCCGAACGACTGGATGGTGCTCACCGAGAACGTGCCGCCCCCTTCGTTCCGAATTCGATGGACCACGCCGAAGTCCTCGTCCACGGCGGCGAGGTCCACTCTACCGTCGCCATCCCAGTCACCGGCGACGAGACCGGTCGGGACGTCCGGCGCCATCGCGAGATCGAAGCGTCCGTTGAACGTGCCGTCCCCACGGCCCGAGAGGAAGGTAATCCTCCTCGGATTGGCGCCGGAGAGGGCGAGGTCAGGAAGGCCGTTCCCATCAAAGTCGGCCACGGCCGCGGCGGTGACCAGGGATATTCCCCGCAAGGGGTTCGCGGAGACGAACCCCGTGGGAGATCCCAGGAGCACGACCGTCGTCTCTCCCGTGCCCAGGACGATCAAGTCGTCGATCCCATCGAGATTCAGGTCGGCAACGGTCGAACCCCTCGTCTGCACGATCTCCGAAAATGCTGCTGGGGCCGAGAAGGTCCCGTCGCCATGTCCGTAGAGCACGCGAAGACCCGATCCATCCGCCGCACCCGAGGCCGCGTCGAGGTGACCGTCCCCATTGAAATCACCCGCTGCAACCGAAGAGCGGATTCCTCCGAGGGCGATGACCTGGAGAACCGTGAGGGCACCCGTGCCGTCACCCGCCAGCAGGGTCAGGGTCCCGGTCTGTTCGTCGACCGTCGCCACGTCAACATGGGCGTCCTCGTTGAAGTCGCCGGTGGTCAGGTCATACAGCATGTCGCCGGTCATGGCCGTCTGCAGCAAATCCTGCGGCGAAGGCGCGGGGGCGTGGACGCGGATGGGAACGGTCGAAGCCATGCTCTCCATTCCATCACTTGCGGCTACGGTGACCTGAGTGTCGCCCACGTCGCAGAGCGTCGGGCGAAGGGTCAGGGAGCCCTCGGAACCTCCGTGTCCCGAGGCGAGAGATGCTACGTCGGCAAAATCCGCTCCGCCCACTTTGGTGAACACGATGGGATCGCCATCGGAGTCCGAGGCCCAAAGCGAGCGTCTCGAGACCGTACCCGCAACGACGTCGACGCGAGCCATCGGGGAGAGCTTCGGCGAGTGATTCGCGCCCGGTGTGATTTCAACGTGGAAGGTCTGTGCCGACTGATTCTCGCCGTCGCTGGCTGTCAGCAGGGCGTCGTAGGACCCTTCATCGCCACGGCGAGGCTGGACGTGGATTCGGCCCGTGAACGAACCGGGAGCGGTATTCAGCGTTGCCAAGGACAGGAACGATGATCCGCCCTGGATCAGGGCCTGAAGGATCTGACCATCGGCGTCCGAAATCGGCACGTCCCGAGATAGGAACTGACCGACGCTGGTCCCGAACGCCGCGATCGGTGGAATTACGGGCGCCGAACCGGGACTGCCACCCCCGTCGAACGCGAGTCCGTCGACATCGAACCACTCCTCGCCGAGATTCATCGTGTCGTCGAATTGCAAGCCGCCGCAGCTGCTGCCGAACTCCGTAATCAGGTCACTCGGAACTGCGCCGATCGTGGTGGCATGGTCCACGATGGAAATGCTGGGCGTTCCGCTCGCCACGCTCACTGTGAATCGGGCCAGCGGAAAGAGCCCCGTTCCGAGGTGAACCAGGCCGGAGTAGGCAAATTGGCATTCCGTGTTCCCCAGAATCACCCAAGGACTGGACATCAAGGGCTGGAGCGAGCTTGGATTCGTGCAAACGAATGTGCCGCCCGTCGCACGAATCACTGCGGCAAAGGTGCCCATCAACTCGAGTGGACCGTCCTGAGTCACGCATGTGACCTCGGTGCCGTCGCGACGATGATTCGTGTTCAGCCAAACCGTGACCTCGGTCTGACCCGTCCCGTGCAGCACGTCGGCGGCCGTGTGGATGCCGTCGCCGTTGGAATCGAGGTACATGTACTGCGCGAATGCGGAAGCGGGAAGGAAGAGCGCAATAAGGATGAGGACGGAGAAGGAATGGCGCGCCATGGCTGATCTCCGAATCTCGCCAGTCGGCCGGCTGCGGCAGTGCAAGCGAAAACGCGTCAGCGAGTCCCGCGGTCTCGTTGGGGAACCCGGCGGCCGTGTTAGGGGGGTTGCGACCACGCCGATAATACTCCCCGCGCTAGGGACAAGCACGCGCCTTCTTGCTACCCTGGCTCGGTGACACGCCCCACGCGACTCGGCATCCTGATGGCGGGATTGATGTTGCTGCCGGCGTGCTCCCGCTCCCTGGCCGACACGAATCCGCACGCCGAGGAGATTGCGCGTCCGCGGGAGATCTCCATCTTCCGCAACGCCGCGATCCGCTGGAGTCCCGACTCCCTGCGCTTCTTCGCGCGGCGCGGACTCTCCTACGCCGATGCCGGGCGCGGCGCCGTCACCGCCGTCACCCTTCCCACGCTGAAGGGCCCGCACCGGATCACGGCCCTTCTCACCGTGCGCCCCGTCCCCAAGAGCGACCGTGAGGTCTGCGACCGCTACGATCGCGCGGGGAGCATTCGGATCACGATTCCGGGCGCGCCCGACCTCGAGGTCCTCCGCTTCATCACCGCCTACGGCGGCCGCACGGACCATGAAGTGGATGTGACCGCGCTGGCGCCGCTTCTCCAGGGGCGCCGGACCTTCCTGGCTCACATCGACACCTGGACCAGCCCCGCCTGGACGGTGGACTTCTCGCTTCGCTACACGCCGATCCCCGACTTCGACAACGCCTCCTGGGCCGCGCCGGTCTATCGCACCGACAACTTCAACCGCGAGACGATTCCGAACGGCGACAGCGCGACCGTCGTGATCCCTCCGGGGCTCGCGCGCGTCGTGCTGCGCTACACGGCGACCGGGCACTGCACCGACGGGGTGGACGCGGACGAGTTCGTGTCGAAAGCCAACGTGATCGCGGTGGACGGCGTCGTGGTCGCGCGCTTCCACCCCTGGCGCGACGACTGCCGCTCGTTCCGCGACCGCAATCCCTACTGCGCGCGGTGGACCGACGGAAGCTGGTCCTCGGACTACTCGCGAAGCGGATGGTGCCCGGGCGTCGAGGTGCTCCCCCAGGAATTCGACCTCACCGATCACCTGCGCGCCGGCCGCCACACGATCCGGATCGCGATCGAAGACATGCGCCCCAAGGACGCGAAGGGGAACTACGGCTACTGGCGGGTCGCGGCAGCGCTCGTGGGCTGGAAGACGCCGCCTCGCCTCTGGCGCAACGAGTGACGTCCTGGGTATCCTCTCGGCGTGAGCCCGCCCCCCCGTCGCGCGCGCGGCGGCGTCCGCACGATCGGCCGCGCGCTGGCGCATCGAAACTACCGCCTCTTCTTCACCGGCCAGAGCATCTCCCTCATCGGGGCCTGGCTCACGCGGGTGGCGACGAGCTGGCTGGTCTACCGGCTCACCCACTCGGCCTGGATGCTGGGCATCGTCGGCTTCGCGGGACAGTTCCCCACGTTCCTGCTGGCTCCGATCGCGGGCGTCTGGGTGGACCGCTGGAACCGCCACCGCGTCCTCGTCGTCACGCAGGTGCTCGCCGCGATCCAGTCGGGGCTGCTCGCCTATCTGGCGCTGCGCGGCATCATCACGATCCCGCACGTGGTCGCGCTGAGCATCCTCCAGGGGGTGATCAACGCGCTGGACATGCCGGCGCGGCAATCGTTCGTGGTCGACATGATCGGCAACAACCGCGAGGACCTGCCGAACGCGATCGCGCTCAACTCCTCGATGTTCAACGGCGCGCGCCTCATCGGACCCTCGGTGGCGGGCATTCTCATCGCCTGGGTCGGCGAGGGATGGTGCTTCTTCATCGATGCCGTGAGCTACCTGGCGGTGATCGCGTCGCTCTTGATGATGAAGGTCGCGGCTTCCGAGCGCCCTCGCCGCGCGAGCTCCGTGGTCCGCGAGATCCGGGAGGGCTACCGTTACATCGCCGGGTTCACGCCCATCCGCTCCGTGCTCTTCCTGCTCGCTCTGGTCAGCCTGCTCGGCTTTCCGTACACCGTGCTCATGCCGATCATGGCCGCGCAGGTGCTGCACGGCGGACCGCACACGCTCGGATTTCTGATGGCCGCCTCCGGAGTGGGCGCCTTGACGGGCGCGCTCTATCTCGCTTCGCGCAGCTCGGTGCTGGGACTGGGGAGCCTGATCGCCCGGAGCGCCGCCGGATTCGGCGTCGGCCTCGTTCTCTTCTCGCTCTCGCGCAATGTGTGGCTCTCGATGGGGCTGATGGCGATCTGCGGCCTCACGATGATCCTCCAGATGGCCGCGAGCAACACCGTGATCCAGACCCTCGTGGACGACGACAAGCGGGGCCGGGTCATGAGCTTCTACTCGATGGCGTTCTTCGGAACGGCGCCGCTCGGGAGCCTCTTCGCCGGAACGGTCGCCACCTGGATCGGCGTGCCGCGCACGATCCTCGTGGGCGGTGCGGCCTGCGTGCTCGCGGCCCTTGGATTCTGGAAAGCGCTCCCGCACATCCGGCGCGCCGCGCGCCCCGTCTACGTGCGGCTGGGGATCCTCCCGGCGCCGACCGAGCAGAACCTGTGACGCGGCCTATCGGCCGGGCCGCTCCATGAGAACCCTCGCGCTCCCCACGCTCGATGAGGTCCGCGCCGCGCGCGAGCGGATCCGCGGCGTCGCGATCCGGACGCCGCTTCTCCGCCTGAACGTCGACGGCCCGGCCGAGATCTGGCTCAAGTGCGAGAACCTCCAGCCGATCGGCTCCTTCAAGCTGCGCGGAGCCGGGAACGCGATGGCACTCCTCACACCCCAGGCGCTCGAGCGCGGCGTCTATACGGCGAGCGCCGGGAACATGGCGCAAGGGGTCGGCTGGTGCGCGAGGCGCCTCGGCATTCCCTGCTCCGTGGTGGTCCCCGATCACGCGCCCGAGATCAAGACGGCCGCCATCGAACGGCTCGGCGCCTCGGTCCTCAAGGTTCCGTTCGAGACCTGGTGGCGCGTGATGACGGATCATCGCCACGAGGGAATGGAAGGGACCTTCATCCACCCCTTCTCGGATCCCGCCGTCCTCGCCGGCAACGGCACGATCGCCCTGGAAGTGCTGGAGGACCTCCCCGACCCCGACGCCATCCTGGTCCCCTACGGCGGCGGCGGCCTCTCGACGGGGATCGCCGCGGTCGCGCGCGCGCTCGCCCCGCGTGCCCGGGTCCATGCGTGCGAGGTCGCCACGGCCGCCCCGCTCGCCGCCTCCCTGGCCGCGGGTGCCCCCAGGACCGTTCCGTACACGCCCAGCTTCGTGGACGGGATCGGCGGCAGCGGCGTCTTCGAGGAGGTCTGGCCCCATGCGCGCGCGCTGCTGGCCGGCAGCCTCGTCGTCTCCTTGGAAGAGGCGGCGGCGGCCCTGCGGGTGCTCGTGGAGCGCAATCGCCTGGTGGCCGAGGGTGCGGGTGCGGTGCCGGTGGCCGCGGCGCTCAGGGGCCTGGAGGGCGCCCGGAAGATCGTCTGCGTGGTGTCGGGCGGGAACATCGATCCCAAGAAAACGGCCGCGATCCTCTCGGGCGTGATGCCCTGAGCGGACCGCGGCGTACCGGGCCCTGGAGATCGGCCCGGGCCGGGCGCAGGGGGGAGGAGGCCTCGTGTGCCTCCCCCTCCGTACCCTGCCGCCTCTTGTGAATCACCGGCAGCGGCAGAGCATGCGCCCTATCTATGTAAAC
>DATJEJ010000037.1:0-2518 GCA_035496795.1 Candidatus Omnitrophota bacterium | reverse complement strand
GCCTACCGGCTTCCGCGCGAGGCGCTGGATCGGGAGATCGAATCGATCCTGGGCCTCGGCATCGAGACGCGCTGCGGCGAGTTCCTCGACGCGCGCGCGATCACGCGGCTCCGCCGGCAGCACGATGCGGTGATCCTGGCGGCGGGGCTGGGCCGGCCCACGGAGCTGGACGCCCTGGGCGCCGACCTTCCCGGCGTGGAGCAGGGGACGAAGTTCCTCCATCGGGTGAATCTCGAGGGGGGCGCTTCGCTCCACGGCCACGTCATGGTGCTCGGGGGCGGAAACACGGCGATCGACTGCGCCCGGAGCGCGATCCGCTCCGGCGCCTCGATGGTGACGGTCGCGTATCGCCGCACCCGGACCGAGATGCCCGCGATCAAAGAGGAGATCGCCGAGGCCGAGCGCGAGGGGATCTCCTTCCTCTACCAGCGGCAGCCGGTCGCCTTCCACGGGCGCCGCCGTTTGACGCAGGTGGAGCTGGCGGAGGTGCAGATGGGCGAGCCCGACGCGAGCGGCCGCCGCCGCCCCGTGGTCACCGCCCGCACGGCGCGCTTCGAGTGCGATTACGCGCTGCTCGCCCTGGGGCAGGGGGCCGATCCGGGTCTGCTGCCCGAGGGCGCGAAGATCCAGGAGAACCGCGTGCACTACGACGGCGGTCCCACGAATCTCTTCGTCGCGGGCGACTTCGCCACCAACGAGGGGACGGTGGCGCACGCGATCGGCGACGGCCGCCGCGCCGCGGCGCGCGTGCTCGCGGCCCTCGGCGAGCCCGCGACCTTCCCGGTTCCTCCCGACCGCCCGCGCGCGGTGACCAGCGAGATGATCCGCTTCGAGCACTTCCCGGTCACCGCCGCGTCGCACACCATCGAGATCCCCCTGGCCGGTCGCGAGGCGTCCTTCGAGGAGACCAACCTCGGATTCTCCGATCCGCGCGAGGCCGGCCGGTGCTTCTCCTGCGGCCGCTGCACCCAGTGCGACACCTGCATGGCGTACTGCCCCGAGGGGATCATCGAGCGGCGCGCCGGCGGTTACGACGTGCAGCTCGACTTCTGCAAGGGGTGCGGGATCTGCGTCACCGAATGCCCGCGCCACGCCATGGAGATGGCCCCCGTATGAGCCTCCAGCTGATCAGCGCCAACCATGCTTCGGCGGCCGCAGTCACGCTCGCCGCCCGCGCCAACCGCAAGGCGCGCGGGTTCTGCAGCGGCGTCTATCCGATCACGCCCCAGACCGAATGCATCGAGAAGCTGTGCGGCGAGGAGATCGAGCGCGGCTCCGTCGTGCGCGTGGAGAGCGAGCACAGCGCGATGGGGGTCTGCATCGGCGCCTCGCTCTCCGGTGCGCGCTCCTTCACCGCCTCCTCGTCGAACGGGCTCGCCTACATGGCGGAGAACGTCTTCGCCGCGGGCTTCTATCGGCTCCCGATCGTCATGATGGCGGTGAACCGGACGCTGGGGCCGCCCTGGAACATCTGGGTGGATCACGGCGACACGCTGATGCTGCGCGACGCGGGATGGATCCAGTTCTACTGCGAGGACAACCAGGAGGTGCACGACACGCTCCTGCTGGCGTTCCGCCTGGCCGAGCACGAGCGGGTGCTCCTGCCGGTCATGGTCTGTCAGGACGCCTTCGTTCTCTCGCACACGATGATGATGACGGAGATCGCGAGCCAGGAGGACGTGGACGCCTTCCTCCCCGGGCTGTCCCTGCCGCATCGGATCGCCGAACGGCCGCGCGTGGTGGGCGGGCTCGACTTCCCCCACCAGACCGAGGAGCACCGGAAGCAGCATCTGGAGGCGATGCGCCGCGTGCCGGGCGTCTACGCCACCGTTCAGGACGAGTTCGAGAAGCGCTTCGGCCGCCGTCCGGCCGACACGGTGGTGCCGTACCGGACCGAGGATGCCGACGTGCTGGTGGTCTCGATGGGGACGACCGCGAGCACGGTTCGCGCGGCGGTGGATCGCCTGCGCGACGATGGGATCCGCGCGGGCGCGCTCCGCCTTCGCATGTTCCGGCCGCTCCCGGAAGCGCTCCTCCGCGAGTACCTCGGGGGGAAGAAGCGCGTGGCCGTGCTCGATCGCGACGCGTGTCCGGGCCTGGGCGGGATCGTCTGGAGCGAGATCCGCGGCCTCGCCGATCCGGGCGCGGTGATCCAGAGCTACATGGTCGGCCTGGGGGGCGGAGACATCCGGCGCGACCACGTGGTGAGCATCGTGAACGACGTGCGGAAGCGCGAGCGGGCCGGCGAGCCGGTCCTGGTGGAGACCGGAGCATGAGCGAGCCGATCCTCGAGGGAATGGTTCACACGCACGACGACCGCAAGGCACCGCTCCTGCGCGCGGGCAACACCAACTGCGGCGGCTGCGGCATGTCGATCGCGTTGAACATGATGAGCCGCGCGATCGCCGACCGGCCGGTGCAGATCGTGATCCCCGCCTGCTGCGGCATCGTGACCGCGGGCCCGTTCCCCTACAGCGCCTACGGCGCGCCGGTCGTGGCCTCGACCTTCGCCGCCGCG
>DATJEJ010000036.1:0-15856 GCA_035496795.1 Candidatus Omnitrophota bacterium | reverse complement strand
TCCCAGGGGGCGGTTCACTTGCGGGGGAGAGTTCATGAGCCAGAAGATCCTGATCGTGGAAGACGATTCGCGGATCGCGAGCCTCATCGTGAAGAACCTCGAGGCCTCGGGGTACGAGTGCGAGGTCTCGGCGGACGGGGGGCACGCGGTCGCCGCGTTCGCGCGGTTGAAGCCCGCGCTCGTGGTCCTGGACCTGGGGCTCGCGGGCCTCGATGGCCTCGAGGTGGCCCGCCGCATTCGGAAGGAGAGCGACACGCCGATCCTCATGGTCACCGCGCGCTCGGGGGAGAGCGACAAGCTCCTGGGCTTCGAGATCGGCGCGGACGACTACGTGACCAAGCCCTTCAGCACGGCCGAGCTGGTGGCGCGGGTGCGGGTGCTGCTCCGGCGCTCCAGCGGCGCGGTGGGGGACCGGCTCCTGGAAGTCGGCGGCCTCAAGATCGATCCGGCGCGGCGCACCGTCGAGCGCGACGGCGTGGCCGTGCCGCTCACGACGCTCGAATTCGACCTCCTCTACCTGATGGCGTCGCGCCCCGGGCGCGTGTTCAGTCGCGAGGCGCTGATGGAGCAGGTGTGGGGAACCGATCGTGTCGTGGACGACCGCTCGATCGACAGCCTGGTGAGCCGGCTTCGCCGGAAGCTCGAGGCGGACGCGTCGAACCCGCGCTACCTCCAGACCGTGTGGGGCGCGGGCTACCGGATCGCCGAGCCCGCGTCGTGACCGCGATCGAAAGCGTCGGCAGCGCCGGCGCAACGCCCATGCCCGCGGCCCCCGGACCGCGGCGCAGCCTCTTCTGGACCATCGCGGGGCTGTTCTTCCTCACGACGGTCGGGGGGTCGCTGCTCCAGATCTTCGTCGCGGTCGGCGTGCTCCGTCCGCTCGAGACGCGCGAGGCGCGCTCCCGCGCGGAGCTGGGCGCCGCGAGCGCGGCCGCGGAGATCGCCGCGATACCGGAACCGCTGACCGACGCCAAGGTCCACGCCGTGCTCGCGAGCGCGCGGGACCGGATGGATTTCCGGGGGAGCTCGATCGTCTACCGGGGCGCGGACGGCATGTACACCTCGGAGCCCCTCACCCCGCCCCGGTTCCGCAATCCCGCGTCCGCCTCCGACTCCCTCGCCTCGAGCGACCGCCGCGGCCGCGATCGCGATCGCGATCGGGGCCGCCCTCGCTTCGACATCCTCGCGGAGCGGCCGGTGCATCGCGGCGCGTCGGTGATCGGCACGGTGCAGGTGCGCCGGTGGCAGCCGCGCTCCGGATGGGGCTACTGGGAGACGCGCACGGCGCTCCTCTTCGTCCCGTTCGCCGTGCTCGCCTCGGCGCTCGCGGGCCTCGTCATCGTGCGGCTCCTGGTGCGGCGCCTGCGCGCGATCGACGCGCTCGCGACACGCGTGGCGCAGGGAGACCTGTCGGTGCGGATCCAGGACAAGAGCGGCGACGAGATCGGTCGGATCGCCGAGCAGCTCGACCGCATGACCGAGCGGATCGCCGAGGCCCGCGCCAGCCTGGAGCGGAACGAGAAGCAGCGCCGCCAGCTGTTCGCCGACATCACGCACGAGCTGGCGACGCCGCTCACCTCGATCCGCGGCTTCGCCGAGACGCTTCTCGATCCGGCCGTGGGCGTCTCCGCCGACGAGCGCGCCAAGTACACGAGGGGTCTGTTGGAGGAGGCGGCGCGGCTCGACCGGCTGATCAGCGATCTCTTCGACCTGGCCCGGCTGGAGGCGGGCGCCTCGGCGCTGCACCTGGAGCGCCTCGATCTCGCCGCGCTGGCCGGACACACGGTGGAGCGGTATCAGAAGCGCTACGGCGACGCGGGGCTCTACCTGGAATGGAAGCCGCCGGCCGGTCCGGCGTGGATCGAAGCGGACGGACGCCGCATGGAACAGGTGCTGGAGAACCTGCTCAACAACGCGATCCGCTACGTGCCGCGCGGCGGATCGGTCCGGGTCTCCGTGGACCCGTCCGGCCCGCGCGCCGGCGCGGGGCATTCGCTTCGGGTGGAGGACGACGGTCCCGGCGTCCCCCGGGACGAGATGGGGCAGGTCTTCGAGCGGTTCTACCGGGCGGAGTCGGCCGGGCGCGGCAGCGACGGCAAGGGTTCGGGGCTGGGCCTGGCCATCGTGAAGGAGATCGTCGAGCGCCACAAAGGAACCGTGCGGGCCGAACCGATCGACCCGCACGGTTTGAGCATCGTCGTCGAGCTGCCCCCGGCCTGAGCGGCCGGGCCCTTCACCCTCGTCTCAGTGCCCCGCGCTGGCCGGGGCCGCGGACTCGGCCGCCGGCGCCTGTGCCGTCTCCTCGCCCGCCAGCCACTTGTCGAACGCCTTGAAGTCGTAATCGCGTCCCAGGAACGCCTTCACCGACTCGCGCGCGGGCCGGCTGCCGCCGGGGCGGAGCACCTCGTCGCGATAGCGCCTGGCGATCGTGGGATCGAGCAGGTTCGACTTGTTGAACGCGCTGAACATGTCCTTGGCGATCACGAGCGACCACTCGTACGTGTAGTAGACCGCCGAGTATCCGTCGAGGTGGCCGAACGAGCACTGCATGTGCGTGCCCGGCATCGAGGGGACCGGCGTGTACTTGGGCTCCGCCGCCGCCACGATCGCGTCGGTGTTCACCTCGGACGACGGCCGGTTGTAGATGTTGAGCGAGACCGCCGAGTAGAAGGTCTGCGTCGCGTAGGACATCGCGCGGCCGAACGCGTCGGCCCGGCGCATCTTCTCCACCATGTCGGCCGGGATCGGCTGGCCCGTCTGATAGTTCTTCGCGAAGGTCTGGAGCACCTTCACATCCTGCGGCCACTCCTCCAGGAGCTGCGAGGGCGCCTCGACGAAGTCGCGCTCCGTCGCCGTGCCGGACACCGGCTCCCACCGTCCCTGGCCGCCGAAGATGCCGTGGATCAGATGGCCGAACTCGTGGAAGAAGGTCTCCACGTCGGACTGTTCCATGAGTCCCGGATCGCCCGGAGTCCCGCCGGGGAAGTTGCAGACCAGCGCCGCCTCGGGCACCTGGACGCCGGCCGCCCCCTGGCGGATGCCGAACTTCGCGGCATGGTTGTACTTTCCGGGCCGCGGGTGGAGGTCGAAGAAGAAGCGGCCCAGGAGCTTCGAGCCGTCATAGACCTCGTAGGCGTCCACCGAGGGATCCCACACGGGGACGTTCACTTTCTTGTAGGTGACGCCGAACATCTTCGACGTCACGTCCAGCACGCCCTGCTGCACGTTGGCGAACGCGAAGTAGGGGCGCATCGCCTGCGGATCGAAATCGTAGTCGCGCTTCCGGATCAGCCGCCCGTAGTAGGAGACCTCCCACCGGTTCACGGCCGTCGCCGTGGGATCGTCCTCCTGCTTCCGCTTCAGGTACATCGCATACTCGTCGGTCGCCCGCTTCATCGTGAGGTCGTTCAGGCGCTGGATGAAGTCGGAGGCGTTCTGGGCGTTGCCGATCATCTTGTTCTCGGTGATGTACTCGGCCCAGTTCGGATAGCCGAGGATCTTCGCGAGCTGGTAGCGGTCGGCGATCATCGAGTCGAGCACCGCGATGTTCGCCGGATACCCGCGGTTCTGGTCCTCGAACATCAGGCGGCGGCGCACGTCGCCGCTCTTGGCGTAGCGGATCACGGGGAAGAGGTCGGGGTACTCGATCGAGATCTTGATCTTCCCGTCCGGGCCGGGCTGGTGGGACTTCACGAAGTCCTCGGGCAGGCCGGCCATGTCATCCGCCTTGTCCAGGAGGATGAAGCGCGAGTCGTTCCGGATGTTCTTGTCGAACTCCTGTCCGACCTGGGTGAGGTGCTGGAGGAGATCGGCGATCTGCTTGCGGGTCGCATCGTCCTTGTCCACGCCCGACCGGCGGAAGTCCTGGATCTGGCGGTCGTAGAAATACTTCGTCGCTCCGTCGGCCTTGGAGACGTCCACCGCCTTCAGCGCGTCGTAGACCTGCCGGTTCAGGCTCACGTCGTCGAGGAACTTGGCCGAGACCCGGGTCTGATTCGCCGCTTCGTCGCGAAACACCGAGTCGGGATGGACCGACTCCATGAGGTTCGCCTGGTACGCCACGTTCTCGGCGTGGATCATCATGTCGTTGTAGGGCACGAGGGTGTTCTCGACGGTGCGCTTGCCCTTGACGGCGACCATCCTGTCCAGCGCCGCCTGGGCCTGCTTCAGCTCCGCCTCCGACTGCGCCTTGTAGGCGGCGACCGAGGGCTTGTCGCTGTAGAAGAAGGCCGGCACGGCGGATTTCTTGGCCGCGGCCGCGGGGGCCGGCGCCAGGGCCGGGAGAAGCGCCGCCATCGCGAGCGCGGCGAGCGCGGTCAGGTGGTGCCGTCGGTGCGGACGTCGGTACATGAACCCTCCTCGATGATCCGGTCGCTTCGTGTCGTTTCGTCGGGGTGCTGCGGAAAGGGGCGGGGGTGGCCGCGGCACGCCGCGGGCGCCCTGTGCCGTCACCTTATACCCTAGTACAGATGGCGTAGGCTTCCGGTTCGTTGGAAGTCGGTGCGCCGCAGGTCACGAGCGCCGCTTGACCCCCGCGGTCCGGCGCTGCCGCCCCCGGGCGGCCACCTCCTTGGGCTCTTCCCGCTCCCGGCCGCCCCGCCTGCTCGTCTCCTCCTTGCCCATCATCTCGTGGCGCGCGAACCAGATGCCGGGGAGCATGGGCAGCCAGAGGGTCAACCCCCGGAAGAGGAGGGTCCCCGTCAGGGCTACTTCCAGCGGGATCCCCAGGTACCGCATCGACGCCACCGATCCGGCCTCGAACGACCCCCCGCCGCCCGGGAGCAGGCTCAGGGTGGCGGCGATCGAGGCGAGCACGAAGCTCGTGAAGAGGACCAGGAAGGGGGCGGGGTGCCCGATGGAGCGGAGAAGCGCCTCGAGCGTCCAGGCGTCGAGCACGATGATGCCCAGCTGGAGCAGGATCGACTCGATGAAGAGCATCGGATGGCGCAGGGTGGAGGTTGGCGCGTCCTCCATGGCGGAGATCGCCTTTTCCAGGCCGGGGATCTTCGCGAGCCAGCGCGGATGCGAGCGCCGCCCGCCGTAGACGATCCAGAGGATCAGGACCGGCATCGCCACGGCATAGATGGCGAAGAGCGTCAGCAGGAAGAGGATCGCGCGCGAGATGCCGTGCCGCAGCCAGAGGACCGCGAGCGCTCCGCCCACCGCGATCGCGTAGGAGGCGTAGAACGCGAGGGTGTTCACGACGACGGCGGCGGTCGCCACGCCGCGTCCCACGCGGCGACGCTCCAGCGCGCGCACGACGAGCACGGTTCCCCCCAGCCCGCCCGTGGGGACGACCTGGTCCACGAAGAGCTTGGCCAGGCCGAGCGGCACGAGCCCGAACAGGTTCCGGCTCACGCCCGAGGCCTTGATCCCCCGCTGCAGGGTGGCCGCGGCGCAGAGATAGGTGCCCAGCTGCATCAGCACGGCCGCCACCAGCCAGGCGGGTTCCGCCCGCTTCACGATCTCGGAAAAGTGGGTCCACTCGACTTTTCGAAGGGCGACGACGGCGAGCCCGGCGAGGATCAGGGTGCCCGGAAGCCAGCGAAGGAGCGATTGGAGGCGGCGTCGCGGCATGGAGGGCGATCCTACAGGCAGGGGCGGCCGGGTCCAAGCCGGAACGCCGGTGGGGACCGGCCCGGCCGGGTGCCGGGTGCCGGGAGCGCTGGATCGTGGACAGGTGGCGCCCGGACGTTGTATACCCTGTCGCCATGCGCCTGCTGCCGACCACGCCCAAGTTCTTCGAGCTCTTCGAGCGCCAGTCCGCCACGCTCCTCCTGGGGGCGCGCGCGCTCCGGGATCTGGCGGAGAACTTCGACGACGTGGAAGCGAAGGCGCACCGGATCAAGGAGATCGAGAGCGACGGGGACCAGATCACGCACGACCTCATCGACAGCCTGAACCGGACCTTCATCACCCCCTTCGACCGGGAGGACATCCACGCCCTCGCGAGCGCGCTCGACGACGTGCTCGACAACATCGAAGGGGTCGCCAGCCGCTTCGCGCTCTTCCGCGTGCGCGAGCTGACCCCGGAGACGCGCGAGCTGATCCTGATCATCGAGCGGGCGTGCGTGGCGATCCACGAGGCCGTGAAGTGCCTCCGGAACCGCAAGGAAGTTCAGAAGAACCTGGTCGAGATCAACAAGCTGGAGAACGACGCCGACATGATCTCCCGCGACATGACGGCCAAGCTGTTCGAAACGGCCGCGGATTTCCGGGAGCTGATCAAGTGGAAGGAGCTGTACGGGCGCCTCGAGGCCACCACGGACGACTGCGAAGACGTGGCCAACATCATCGAAGGCATCTTCGTCAAGAACACCTGAACGGACCGTGAGCGCACCGTTCGGCCTCGATTCGCTCTCCACCTACGCGCTGGTCATCATCGGTCTGGCCATCGTCTTCGACTTCCTGAACGGCTTCCACGACGCCGCCAACTCCATCGCCACCGTCGTCTCCACCCGCGTCCTCACGCCGGGATTCGCCGTGATCTGGGCGGCATTCTTCAATTTCGTGGCGGTGTTCGTGCTGGGCGAGGCCGTGGCGAAGACGGTTGGCAAGGGGATCGTCACCGCCGAGTCGGTGAACAACCACGTGCTCCTCTCGGCCCTGGTGGGCGCGATCGTCTGGAACCTCCTCACCTGGTGGCTCGGGCTGCCGACCTCCTCGTCGCACGCGTTGATCGGCGGGCTGGTGGGCGCGGCCCTCTGTTTCGGCGGCTGGCGCGCCATCGTGCTCCCGGGCCTCACCAAGACGGCGATCTTCATCGTCGTAGCACCACTCCTGGGCCTGGGCCTCGGGCTCTTCAACATGACGGCCACGTCCTGGCTCTTCCGGCGAAGCGCTCCCGCGAAAGTGGACCGATTGTTCCGACGCCTCCAGCTGGTGTCGGCGGCCGCCTACTCGCTGGGGCACGGCGGGAACGACGCGCAGAAGACGATGGGGGTGATCGCCCTGCTCCTCTTCACGACCGGCGCCACCGACCATTTCTACATCCCCACCTGGGTCGTGGTCGTCTGCGGGCTGGCGATCGCGCTCGGCACCCTGTCGGGCGGCTGGCGCATCGTCCACACGCTGGGGGCGCGGGTGACCAAGCTGCATCCCTTCGGCGGGTTCGCCGCCGAGACGGCGGGCGCGATCAGCCTCTTCCTCGCGACCCACCTGGGCATCCCGGTCAGCACGACGCACACGATCACCGGCGCCATCGTCGGCGTCGGCGCGACGCGCCGGCTCTCGGCGGTCCGGTGGGGCATCGCGGGGCAGATCGTCTGGGCCTGGGTGCTCACCATCCCGGCCGCCGCGGCGGTCGCCGCCTTCACCTACTTCGTCACCTCCCGCTTCTAGCCGTGGCGCCTCCGGCCGCGGGGCTCTAGCCGTGTCCGATCGTCGAATTCTCTACGCCGCCGCCTTCCTTCGAGCCCTGGCGACGGGGATGATCGGCGTGCTGATCGGGATCTACCTCGCGCGTCAGGGCTTCGATCCAGCCGGGATCGGCGCGGTCGTGACGGCGGGGCTGGCCGGTGCGGCGACCGCGGCGCTCCTCGTCACCCTGGGCGGCGATCGCGCCGGCCGCAAGCGGACCCTCCTCCTGCTCGCGATCCTCGGCGCCGCGGGAGGCGCCGTCGTGGCGGTGGCCGCGAAGCCGCTCGTGATCGCCGCCGCGGCCTTCTTCGGGATGCTGAACGGCATGGGGCGCGACCGCGGCGCTTCGATGATCCTGGACCAGGCGATCCTGCCCGCCACGGCCGCTCCCGAGAAGCGCACGGCGGTGTTCGCCTGGTACAACGTCGTGCAGGACGCGGGACACGCGCTGGGTGCTTTGGCCGCGGGGCTTCCGGCTCTCTTTCGCGCCGTCCACCTCTCCGCGGACGATTCGATGCGCGCCGCGGTCGGGGTCTACGCGCTCCTCCTCGCGGTCACGGCGCTCCTCTACACGCGGCTCGGACGCGAGGTCGAGGCGGAGGCTCCCGCGGCGCGGGTCCGCCTGTCTCCCGAGACGCGGCGCATCGTCACGCGGGTCTCGGCGCTCTTCTCGCTGGATGCGCTCGGCGGGGGATTCCTCACGAGCGCGCTCCTCTCCTACTTCTTCTACGCCCGCTTCGGCATTCGCGAGGAGGGGATCGGCGCGCTCTTCTTCGGGGCCCGCCTCCTGAACGCCGCCTCGCACGTGGGCGCGGCCTGGCTCGCGAAGCGGATCGGGCTGGTGAACACGATGGTCTTCACGCACATCCCCTCGAGCCTGCTCCTCCTCACGGTGCCGTTCGCCCCCAACTTCACGATCGCGGCCGTTCTCTTCCTGCTGCGCGAGGGGCTCGTGGAGATGGACGTTCCCACGCGGCAGTCGTACGTGATGGCGGTGGTGCGGCCGGAGGAGCGGACGGCGGCCTCGGGGGTGACGCACCTGGTGCGGCTGGCGATGTGGGCCGTGGCGCCGGCCTTCGCGGGACTCTTCATGCGCGGCGGGTCGCTCGGGGCGCCGCTCATGATCGGGGCGGGGATGAAGATCGCCTACGACGGCCTGCTCTACGCGGCCTTCCGCCACGTGCGTCCGCCGGAGGAGCGGAAGGCGTAGCGTCCGGGACGCCGGTCAGCCGCTCACTTGGCTCCGGACCGGACCACGAGCACGCTGCAGGGCGCGTGCGACACGACGTGCGACGCAACGCTTCCCAGCAGAAGCTTCGCCACGCCGGAGCGCCCGTGCGATCCCACCACGATCAGGTCCGCCTTCGACGCGCGCGCCTCGTCCAGCAGCGCATGCCGCGGATCCCCCTGGAGCAGTTTCGCCTTGGCGCGGAGCTTCGCGGCCTGGAGCTGGGCCGCGCCCTTGTCGGCCGTCTCCCGGTGGTAGCGCTCTTGCTGGCGGTTCAGCTCCACGATCGCATCGGCGGCCACCGCCTCGCCGGGCCCGAGCCAGACGGGGGGACAGGCCGAGGCCACGAGGAACTCCGTATCGGCGGGCCACGAGAAGCGTTTCACGTATTCCAGCGCCGCGCTGGAAAATGGCGAGTCGTCGACCGCAACGAGAACGTTCATGGGGATCCTCCTGCTGGGCCGGGCTCCGGCCGGTTCGCTTGGTTCGCCGGCGCGACGGTACCTTTTCCGGGAGGGCTCCGGAAGGGGTACCTTGGACGCATGTTCCGCGACCGGGAAGAGGCGGCGCGGCTGCTCGCCGTGAAGCTTTCGAAGTACCGGGGGTCGAGACCGCTGGTGCTGGGCATTCCCCGTGGCGCGGTGGTCATGGCCGCCATCATCGCCGACCGGCTGGGCGGCGATCTGGACGTCGCGCTGGTGCGAAAGCTGGGCGCGCCGGGGCAGCCCGAGCTGGCGGTGGGCGCGGTGGACGAGACGGGCCGCGTGAACCTGGACGGCACCCCCGACGAGCTCGGCCTGGACGAGGCGTACGTGGAGAGGGAGCGGGAGCGGCAAACCGCGGCGCTCCGAGCCCGCCGCGCGCGCTACACGCCGGCCCGCGCGCCGGTGGATCCCTCCGGGCGAACCGTCATCGTCGTGGACGACGGGATCGCGACGGGGGCCACGCTCGCGGCCGCGCTTCGCCTGGTGCGAAGCCGCGGACCCGCCCGGCTGGTGGCGGCGGCCGCGGTCGCGCCGCCTCCGGCGGCGGCCCGGCTGATGCGCGACGCGGACGAAGTGGTCGTGCTCGCCACGCCGGAGCCCTTCGTGGCGGTCGGGGCCTTCTTCGACGACTTCCGGCAGGTGAGCGACGACGAGGTGGTCGAGCTGCTCGAGCGGTTCGGGAGCGAGGAGCGGTGAGGGTGAGGGGGTACGGCGGGGCAGCCCCTGAGGGCTACCCCTTCTTCACGAACTGCAGCGCCGCCGAGTTCATGCAGTAGCGGAGCCCGGTCGGCTTGGGGCCGTCGTCGAACACGTGCCCCAGGTGCGAGCCGCACCGCGCGCACTTCACCTCGTCGCGGGCGATTCCCAGGGTCATGTCCGTTCCCACCTCGATGTTCTCCAGGGCGATCGGCTTCCAGAAGGAGGGCCAGCCGGTGCCCGACTCGAACTTGGTCTCCGACGTGAAGAGGTCGTTGCCGCAGGCGACGCAGCGATAGATCCCCTTGTCGTGGTTGTTCCAGTAGGCGTTGGCGAAGGCGCGCTCGGTGCCGGCCTTGCGCGTGACCTGGTACTGCTCGGGCGTGAGCTGCTTCTTCCACTCGGCGTCCGACTTGATCACCTTCTCGGTCATGACGAACCCTCCCTTGGAGGCGGAATAGACGCGGATGGCTCCCGTGTCGCGCCGCGCGACGGCCGTCCTGGTCGCGGGCGGGGGAGAACCCGCCGACCCGGCCCGCGTGGGCGAGGCGGCGATCGGGGTCGACATCGTGACCGCCAGGATCGCGGCGGTGGCGGGGAACATCCAGATCGGGTTTCGGCTTCGCATCGTGCTCCTCCTTTCGCCAAGGATACGGCCGCGCCGCCGCGCGGTGACAGGCTGGAGGCCCGCCGAGACGAAAAATCGGCGCCGGCCGCTCCTCCGCCATTGCGGCAGCATCCAACGTGCGATAGATTCCCGCGCAGCGCGGATCCGCTCCCGCGCGCTCCGCTCCCGAAAGGAGACCATCGGCACCCGATGACCCACGCCCGCCGTCCGGCAGTGCTCGCCCTCGAGGACGGCATCGTATTTGTCGGCAACAGCTTCGGGCGAATCGGTGAGACGTCGGGTGAAGTCGTTTTCAACACCGCCCTCTGCGGCTACCAGGAAGTCCTCACCGACCCTTCCTATCGCGGGCAGATCGTCACGATGACCTACCCGCACATCGGCAACTACGGCATCAACCACGAGGACGTCGAGTCGGCGCGCCCGCAGGTCGCGGGATTCGTGGTGCGTGAGATCTCCACCGCCGCCAGCTCGTGGCGCGCCTCCGGCGAGCTGCACGCCTATCTCGACGAGGCGGGCATCGTGGGCATCGCCGAGATCGACACGCGCAAGCTGACGCGCCACATCCGAAGCCGCGGCGCCTGTCGCGGCGTGATCTCCGCGCTCGACCTCGATCCCGTGTCGCTGGTGAAGAAGGCGCAGAGCGCGGCGGCCATGATCGGCGCCGATCTCGCGCGCGAGGTGACCTGCGCGGAGCCGTATCGCTACGAGCCGGCTCGCGACGCCGGCGCGGCGAAGGCCGGCGTCGAGCGCCCCTTCCACGTCGTCGCCTACGACCTGGGCATGAAGCGGAACATCCTCCGCCTGCTCACCGACGCGGGGTGCACCGTCACGGTGGTCCCCGCGA
Source organism: Candidatus Omnitrophota bacterium (assembly GCA_035496795.1). Lineage (GTDB taxonomy): Bacteria > Eisenbacteria > RBG-16-71-46 > SZUA-252 > SZUA-252 > DASQJL01. Next base: position 4,616 of record DATJEJ010000036.1, on the reverse strand, counting down.
CGACGCCCGCCGCCGAGGCGCTCGCCCTCGAGCCGGAGGGGATCTTCCTCTCCAACGGGCCCGGGGACCCCGAGGCGTGCGACTACGCCGTGGAGGCGTCGCGCGGGCTGATCGCGTCGGGACGTCCGGTGTTCGGCATCTGTCTGGGGCACCAGATCCTGGGACTCGCCTGCGGCGGAAAGACCTTCAAGCTCAAGTACGGACACCGCGGCGGGAACCACCCGGTGAAGAACGTGGCGACGGGGCAGGTGGAGATCACCGCGCAGAACCACGGTTTCGCCGTGGACATGTCCCTGTTCGAAGATCGAGCCTACGTGCTCACGCACGTGAACCTGAACGACGGCACCGTCGAGGGCTTCCGCCACCGCGACCTCCCGGTCTTCTCGGTCCAGTACCACCCCGAGGCCAGCCCCGGGCCGCACGACAGCCACTACCTCTTCCGCGATTTCACCGCGGCGATGGCCGAACGGCGCGCCGTCGGCGCGGCGGGGCCGCTGCTCCAGGCGGGCGCCTAGCTTGCCGCGCGATCCTTCGATCCAGTCGGTGCTGGTGATCGGCTCGGGCCCGATCGTGATCGGTCAGGCCTGCGAGTTCGACTACTCCGGCACCCAGGCGGTGAAGGCTCTGCGCGCCGAGGGGATCCGCGTCTCCCTGGTTAATTCCAACCCCGCCACGATCATGACCGACCCCGAGTACGCCGACCGCACGTACGTCGAGCCGCTCACCCCCGAGGTGCTGGAGGCGATCCTGGAGCGCGAGCGTCCCGACGCGGTCTTGCCCACGGTCGGGGGGCAGACCGCGCTGAACCTGGCCGTCACGCTCTCCGAGCGCGGCGTCTTCGAGCGCCTCGGCATCCGCCTGATCGGCGCCAGCCGCCGCGCGGTCGAGGTGGGGGAGGACCGGCGCCTCTTCAAGGAGGCGATGGCGCGGATCGGCCTCGACGTGCCGCAGAGCCGCTTTGCGCGAACGCTGGACGAGGCGCGCGAGGCGCTCCTCGTGACCGGCCTTCCCGCGGTGATCCGCCCTTCGTTCACCCTCGGCGGCACGGGAGGCGGGATCGCCTACAACGAAGAGGAGTTCGAAGAGACCGCGACGCGCGGCCTGGATCTCTCCCCGGTGCACGAGGTGCTGATCGAGGAGTCGGTCATCGGCTGGAAGGAATATGAGCTCGAAGTCATGCGGGACCGCGCGGACAACTTCGTGGTCGTCTGCTCCATCGAGAACTTCGATCCGATGGGAATCCACACCGGCGATTCGGTGACGGTGGCCCCGGCGCAGACGCTGACCGACCGCGAGTACCAGGTCATGCGCGACGCCGCGCGGGCGATCATCCGCGAGGTGGGGGTCGAGACCGGCGGCTCGAACATCCAGTTCGCCGTGGATCCCGCGACGGGGCGGCTGGTGGTGATCGAGATGAACCCGCGCGTGTCGCGCTCCTCGGCGCTCGCCTCCAAGGCCACCGGGTTTCCGATCGCCAAGATCGCGGCGCTGCTCGCGATTGGCTATCGCCTGGACGAGATCCGGAACGACATCACGCGCGTGACCCCGGCCTCCTTCGAGCCGGTGCTCGACTACGTCGTGGTGAAGATCCCGCGATGGGCGTTCGAGAAGTTCCGGGACGCGAGCCCGCGCCTGGGCACCCAGATGAAGTCGGTGGGCGAGGTGATGGCGATCGGCCGGACGTTCAAGGAGGCGCTGCAGAAGGGCCTGCGCGGATTGGAGACCGGAAGCGGGGGCTTCGGCGGACGCGAGCTGGACGACGCGCGGATCCGCGAGAAGCTGCTCACGCCCGACCCCGACCGGATCCTCTACGTGAAGCGCGCCCTCGAGCTGGGCTGGACCCACGAGGAGATCCACCGGATGACGGGGATCGACACGTGGTTCCTCGATCAGATCCAGCAGATCGCGGACTTGAAAGAGCACCTCACGGGGCCGCTGGATGCCGGTACGCTCCGCGAAGCGAAGCGAATGGGCTTTTCGGACGGACGGCTTGCCGCCCTGTCCGGGTCCACCGAGGCCGAAGTGCGCGCCATTCGCAAGAAGCTCGGGGTCGAGCCGGTCTACAAGCGCGTGGACACCTGCGCCGCCGAGTTCGAGTCGCACACGCCCTACCTCTACTCCACCTATGAAGAGGAGTGCGAGGCCGCGCCCACCGACCGCCGCAAGGTGATGATCCTGGGCTCGGGGCCCAACCGGATCGGGCAGGGGATCGAGTTCGACTACTGCTGCTGCCACGGCTCGTTCGCCTTCCGCGAGGAGGGGTTCGAGACGATCATGGTGAACTGCAACCCCGAGACCGTCTCCACCGACTATGACACGTCGGACCGCCTCTACTTCGAGCCGCTCACGTTCGAGGACGTGATGAACGTGATCGAGCGCGAGAAGCCCGAAGGGGTGGTGATCCAGTTCGGAGGCCAGACCCCGCTCCGGCTGGCGCTCCCGCTCCATCGAGCCGGCGTGCCGATCCTGGGCACCAGCCCCGACGCGATCGACCTGGCGGAGGACCGCCGCCGCTTCAGCACCCTCCTGGACGAGCTGGGGATCCCTCAGCCCGAGAGCGGCACGGCCACCTCGCTGGAAGAGGCGAAGGAGGTGGCCGCTCGGGTGGGCTATCCCGTGCTGGTGCGTCCGTCGTACGTCCTGGGCGGCCGCGCCATGGCGATCGTCTATGCCGAGGCGCACCTGGAGCAGTACGTGCGCGAGGCGGTGCGCACCTCGCCCGAGCACCCCATCCTGATCGACCGCTTCCTCGAGCACGCCCAGGAGCTGGACGTGGACGCGGTGGCGGACGGGGAGCGGGTCGTGATCGGCGGCATCCTGCAGCACATCGAAGAGGCCGGGATCCACAGCGGCGACTCCTGCGCCGTGCTGCCGACGTTCGACGTGCCGGAGCGGCATCTGGAGACGATCCGCGACGCCACGCGGCGGCTGGGACTGCGGCTGGGCGTGCGCGGGCTGATGAACGTCCAGTTCGCGATCCAGAGAGACCGAGTCTACGTGCTCGAGGTGAACCCCCGCGCGTCGCGGACGGTCCCATTCATCAGCAAGGCGACCGGCGTGCCGCTGGCCAAGGTCGCCGCGCGGGTGATGGCGGGGCGTTCCCTGGCGGAGCAGGGGATCACCGAGGATCTCACGGTGGACCGGTTCTTCATCAAGGCCCCCGTCTTCCCATTTCTCAAGTTCCCCGGCGCCGATATCCTGCTCGGCCCCGAGATGAAGTCGACCGGCGAGGTCATGGGGATCTCGGAGAACTTCGGGATCGCCTTCGCCAAGGCGATGTCGGCCGCCGGATCGGAGATTCCCACGTCGGGCACGGCGTTCGTCAGCGTGAACGACCATGACAAGGAGGCGGTGCTCCCCATCGCCGCCGCGCTGCACGAGATGGGGTTCGCGCTGATCGCCACCCGGGGAACCGCGGCCTTCTTCGAAGGACGCGGGTTGCCCTGCGAGATGATCTACAAGGTGAACGAAGGCCGCCCGCACGTCGTGGACCGCATCAAGAGCCGCGCGATCGACCTCATCGTGAACACGCCCCTGGGCGAGGCGTCCTTCTACGACGACGGCGCCATCCGGAAGAACGCCATCCTCTACGGCGTCCTCTGCCTCACGACGATCACCGCCGCCGCCGCGACGGTCGAAGCGATCCGTGCGCTGCGCGAGCGAGGCGCGTCGGAAGTCGTCAGCCTGCAGGAGATCCACGCACCCGCCGTCGAGAGGTCACGGGAAGACGCCAGCCCCGTGGTGGTGAGTCAGCGCTAGTTAGCCAGGCGGGGCGCTATGATCCTCGTCGTGCCGATCGACCCGCAGTTCCTTCCCGAGACCGCGCTCCTGGTCGCTGCGGTATTTTCCGGCGTGGCGGCGATCCGCTTTCTTATCGGCGGAAGCCGATCGCACGCGCTGAAGGCGGCCGCAGGCGCGGTGGGCTGCATCGCGCTCGCCTTCGTGCTCGCCAGGACGATGCACCCCGAGTCGGGAACGCTGGCGCTGATTCCCGCCGCCAAGAGCGACAGCGACCCCTAAGGCAACGCGCGCCACCACGCTTGTCCTGGGCGGCGTGCTCGTGCGCGTCGCGCCCGCCGATCAGTACGTACTGTCCGTCGGTGGAGCGCCGTTCCTGACGCTCGACCTTCACCGCTCGAGATTGCGGGTGACGTGCACGGTCCAATCCGAGCAGGGAGACGCCGCGAAGATCGTCCAGAACTCCGTCCCCGTGCGTGCCGGATACCTGGACACCCGAAGAGACGCCCACACGCTGCTCGTCCAGGCCGGCGGCAAGAGCGTGCTTCGCGTCTTCTACGCCTCGCCGACGAGAGTGGAGATCGAAGGGGACTTCTACGAACGAAAGCGGGACGAGGACACGCAGGTATCCATCCGGATCACGTTCCGGAAGGGGATCGAGTGGACTGGAGGGCGGGTCGCCGAGGGGACTACGGTGGATCTGACGGCTCAGGGCCTTGGTCGGATCGACTTCGGTTCCGCCGGCGACGTCCGCATCCTGCAGGCGAAGTGATCCGGCGTCAGCTCCGGCCCTTCTTCTCCCCGCCCAGATCTACCGCGCGCCACAGATACCAGCTCGCCACCGATCGGTAGGGTCTCCATCGTTCGCCATGCGCGAG
>DATJEJ010000035.1:0-2826 GCA_035496795.1 Candidatus Omnitrophota bacterium | reverse complement strand
GATAATGCGTCGCCGAAGGCGGCGCGGGGGGCGGGCCGTTGGAGGGGCGCGGTTCGTACAACGCCCCTCGTATTGCCGGCCGTCGCGGTCCGTACAGCGGCCCTCGTACTCCTGGCCGGCGCCGTTCTTCTCGCGGCTCCGCCGCGAGCACAGGCCCGCGACTGGCCTCCCCCCACCGGGCACCTCAGCGACTTCGCCCACGTCGTCGATCCCGCTTCTGCCGACTCCATCGAGTCACTCGCGGTGGAGCTTCGCGAAAAGACCGGGTCCGAGATCGCCGTCGCCACCTTTCCCGATCTCGGCGGCGAGGAGATCGAGCCCGCCGCCACCGATCTCTTCGCGAAGTGGGGCGTCGGTCGCAAGGGGGAGAACGACGGCGTCCTGATCCTGCTCACGGTGGCCGAGCGGCGGATCCGGATCGAGCCCGGCTACGGACTCGAAGGGGTCCTCCCCGACGGACGCTGCGGCGGCATCATCCGGCTCGTGATGGGCCCGTATCTCCACGCCAACCAGTTCGGCACCGGGCTTCTCCGCGGGTCGCAGGCGGTGGCCGCGGCGATCGCGCAGGAGAAGGGAATCACGCTGACCGGATCGGCCGGGGTCGCCCCGCCGCCCCTCGAGGGAAGCGGAGGCCCGCCCTCGATCCTGGGCCTCGTCCTGATCCTTCTCTTCTTCGTGATCGTGAGCTCCGCGTTCAATCGCGCGACCCGCGGACGGCGCGGGTGGAGCGACTGGTCGGGCCGGGGAGGTGGCTGGTATGGTCCCTGGGGCGGAGGCTTCGGGGGGATGGGCGGCATGGGCGGCATGGGCGGAAGTCGCGGCGGGTTCGGCGGCTTCGGCGGTTTCGGCGGCGGCATGAGCGGCGGCGGCGGCGCGAGCGGCCGGTTTTGAGCGAGGAGGCGAGGCGGCGCATGTGGCCCAGGCGGTTCGATCCGATGGAGGCGGCGAAGGCCGCGGTCGAGGCCGCGCGCGCGGCGACGGGCGAGCGGCTCGTCTCGGCCGCCCTCTACGGGAGCGCGGCCCGCGGCGAATTCGATGCTGCGCACTCCGACGTGAACGTCGCTTTCGTATTCGCCACGCTGGGCGCGCCGGAGCTGGAGGCGCTCCGCCACGCGCATCGTAGCTGGGTGCGCCACCGCGTGGGGCGCCCGCTCCTCCTCTCCCGGAAATCGCTGGAGGACTCGCAGGACACCTTCCCGCTGGAGTACCTGCTGCTGCGCGAGTGGCACCAGACGCTGCATGGCCCCGATCTCTACGCGGGGCTCACCGTCGATCGCGCCTGCCTGCGGTCGGCGGTGGAGCGTCTGCTTCGGGCGCAGGAGCTGGGGCTGGCGGCGAGCTGGGTGGCGCTCGCGGGCACGCCGGGCGGGGCGCGGCACTGGGCCTCGCAGGCTTCGCGCGCGATCGGCGCGTCGGCCTCGGGCCTGCTCCACCTGACCGGCGAGCCGCTGCCCGCGCGGCGCGCCGATCTGGCGGAGCGATGCGCCGCGCGGTTCGGCGTGGACCGGGAAGCGCTGCAGGCGCTCTTGACGCGCGACGCCGACCGGCCGCGCATCGAGGCGTCGCGACTCCTGGAGTCGGCGAGGCTCCTCGTGGAGCGGCTCCTCGCCGAAGCGGAGCGGCTGGACGGATCGCGGTCATGATCGCAAGGCAAGGACGAAGCGCAGGACCCTGGACACGGGCACAAGGAGGAGGAACTCGATGGCCAATCGCATGAGCTCGCTGGGCGTGATCGGGATCGCGCTCGGCATCATCATCGTCGGCGCGATCTTCGTCGCGATGTACGTGCGCGCCACGTACAACGACCTGGTCGGCATGCAGGAGCAGGCGAAGACGGCATGGGCGCAGGTGGAGAACCAGCTCCAGCGGCGGAACGACCTGATTCCGAACTACGTCGAGACGGTGAAGGGCTACGCCAAGCAGGAGACGACCATCTTCACCGCCATCGCCGACGCCCGCGCGCGCATGGCGGGAGCCCGGAACCCGGCGGAGACGATCGCCGCGAACAACCAGCTCGAGAGCGCGCTCGCGCGACTGCTCGTCGTCGTGGAGAACTACCCCGTCCTCAAGTCGAGCGAGAACTTCATGCGGCTCCAGGACGAGCTGGCGGGAACGGAGAACCGGATCGCGACCGAGCGGATGCGCTACAACGAGGTCGTGCGGGACTACAACGTCCGGATCCGGCGCTTCCCGGCCAACCTCGTCGCCGGAGCGTTCAACTTCGCGGCGATGCCGCTCTTCGAGGCGCCCGAGGCCGCGAAGGCCGTGCCCCAGGTGAAGTTCTGAGCCGTCCGGGGCGCCCGTAGCGGCCCCGGCCCGGTTCTGCTAGGTTGAGCGGGTCGCGCCCCCGCGGGCGCGGCGAGCACGGGATGGGCTCCCCCTGGGGGAGCCCGGGAAGTCGGTGCGAATCCGACACGGCCCCGCCACTGTGAGCGGTGACGAGAGCGGCACGACGCCACTGGTTAAAACCGGGAAGGCGCCGCTCGAGGATGATCCGCGAGTCAGGAGACCGGCCCCTGCTCCATTCCATCCCCATCCTTCGAGAGGGAGGACCATGGGACCGCTTCCTGCCCGCGTCTCCGTTTTCTTCGTGCTGTCGTCCATTCTCGTCCCGTTCTCCATCGCCCCCGCGCGCGCGCAGGACTCCGCGCCCCCCGCGGATTCGTCGTCCACCGCGCTTACGGCTCCGGTGGCTCCCTCCTCCGAGACGCCGCGCTATCTTCTCCCGCCGATCGTGGTCACCGCCGAGCGCGCGCCGGTCCGGCTGGACCGCACCCCCAGCGACGTCACAGTGGTCGCGCGCGAGCGCCTCGACCGCGCTCAGGC
>DATJEJ010000034.1:0-2708 GCA_035496795.1 Candidatus Omnitrophota bacterium | reverse complement strand
ACGGGACGTAGAATGGTTTCACAGGCCAGAAGCGGCGGGGGTGAGCGTGTTCACGCTGGAAACGAGATCCCGCTGGATCCGAAGGGCGAAGGCCGTCTCCTCCTCCCTGAGCCTCCGACTATTCCTCTCCCTCATCGCCGTCATCCTCACCGCATTCGCCATCCAGACCTGGGCCAGCGTCCGCCTCGCCTCGCGCCAGTACGAGCGCGCTCTCTACGAGGGAGCGGTCCGGTTCGGAGATCTCCTCGAGCAGTCCACGCAATACGGGATGCTGGTGAACCGCAAGGAAGAGGTCCATCGGGTCATTCAGGCGATCGCCCAGGCCCCCGACATGCAGGGGGTGCGCATCTACGACAAGAACGGCTCGATCGTCTTCTCGACCGACTCCACCGAGATCGGCAGGGCCGTGGACCTGCGGGCCGAGGCCTGCGTCACCTGCCATGGGCAGGGGACCCCGCTCCACGCCGTTCCCGACCGCGCGCGCGTGCGCATCTTCCAGAACCATCGCGGCCGCGTCATGGGCGTCGTCAACGCCATCGAGAATCGCGCCGAGTGCGCGCGCGCCGGCTGTCACGTCGCTCCCTCGCAGCAGAGCATCCTGGGCGTGCTGGACGTGCGCATGTCGCTGGCCGAGCCGGATGCCCGGCTCGCCTCCGCGCGGCGCCGCGCCATCGTCGGCGCGGTCGTCGTGGCCCTGCTGGCGGGGCTGGTGTCGGCCCTCTTTATCGTGCTCATGGTGCGCCGGCCGGTGCAGCGGCTGATCCGCGGCGCGCGGCGCGTGGCCTCCGGCGATCTGAGCGGCGAGATCCCGGTCGAGGGAAGGACGGAGATGGCGGAGCTGGCCGGCGCGTTCAACGAGATGACGCGGGAGCTGGCGCTGGCGCGTCGCGAGCTGACCGACTGGTCGGGACGCCTCGAGTCGCGGCTTCAGGAGCGCACCGCCGAGCTGACGCGCGCGCAGCGCGAGGTGGCCCACATGGACAAGACGGCCTCGCTGGGGCGTCTGGCCGCGACCGTCGCGCACGAGCTGAACAATCCCCTCGGGGGGATCTTGAACTACGCCAAGCTGACCTCGCGGACGCTGCGGGAGAGCGGCGTCGACGAGGCGGTCCGTCGCGAGACGGACGGGTATCTGGGCCTGATCCAGAAGGAGGCGGACCGCTGCGGGGTCATCGTCCGCAGCCTGCTCACGTTCGCGCGCCGGAGCGGCGCGCCGATGGGGCCGCACGCGCTGCGTCCCATCCTGGAGCGCGCGCTGATGCTGGTCCGGCACCATTTCGAGATCTCCCAGATCCGGGTGGAGGCGCCTCCGTTCGACGGAGACGACGCGCTCGTCTGCGACGCCGACCAGATCCACCAGGCGCTGGTCGCGCTCTTCGTGAACGCCGTCGAGGCGATGCCGCAGGGAGGCTCGCTGCGGATCACCACGACCGGGGACGCGGACCAGCTGCGCGTGTCGGTCGCCGACACGGGCGTGGGGATCCCGCCCGACGCGCTGGAGCACATTTTCGAACCCTTCTTTTCCACGAAGGACCGGCAGGAGGGGGTCGGCCTCGGTCTCGCCGTGGTGCACGGAATCGTGCAGCGCCACGGCGGCCGGATCGAGGTCGAGTCCGAGGTCCAGCGCGGAACCACGTTCCACCTGATCCTCCCGCGCCGGCCCTCCGGACCGGGAGACCACCACGCGGGCGACGGAGCCCGAAGCGCGGATCAACCCGCGCTGAGCGGAGTCTAGGTCATGGCCGTGCGCGAGCAGGACGTCGCCGTTTCGCCGGACCTGGGAAGCGTCCTCATCGTGGACGACGAGTTCTCGATGCGGGACTCCCTGGTCCACTGGTTCGAGAAGGACGGATACCGGACGGGCAGCGCGCAGGACGGTCGCGAGGCGCTCCAGCGCCTGGACGAGCAGGACTGGGATGCGGTGCTGCTCGACATCAAGATGCCCGGCATGGACGGCCTGGAGCTGCAGCGGCGGATCCGCGAGGTGGATCCCGATCTTCCGATCATCATGATCACGGCGTTCGCGTCGGTGGACTCCGCGGTTCAGGCGCTCAAGGAGGGGGCGTTCGACTACGTCACGAAGCCGATCGATCCCGACGAGCTGAGCCACCTGGTGCGGCGCGCGGTGGAGAAGCGCCGCCTGCAGCGCGAGAACGCGCAGCTCCGGCGCAACGTGGACCAGCTCTCGACGCCGACGACCATCGTCGGCGCGAGCGGGCCGATGTCGAAGGTGCTGGAGCTGGTGGCCTCGGTCGCCCAGACCGACGCCACCGTGCTGATTCGCGGGGAGAGCGGCACGGGGAAGGAGCTGATCGCGCAGACGATCCACGCGAACAGCCGCCGGCGCTACTTCCCGATCGTTCCGGTGAACTGCGGCGCGATTCCGGAGTCGCTGCTGGAGTCGGAGCTGTTCGGCCACGAGAAGGGCGCCTTTACCGGCGCCCAGTATCGCCGCAAGGGGAAGCTGGAGATGGCCGACGGCGGCAGCCTCTTCCTCGACGAGGTGGGGACGATCAGCCTCCCGATGCAGGTGAACCTGCTTCGCGTCCTCGAGACCAAGGAGTTCACGCGGCTCGGCGGAACCAAGCCGGTGCGGGTGGACTTCCGCGTGATCTGCGCGACGAACCAGGATCTGGAGAAACAGGTGAAGGAGGGGACCTTCCGCGAGGACCTCTACTTCCGCCTGAACGTGGTCACGATCTCCCTGC
>DATJEJ010000033.1:0-11142 GCA_035496795.1 Candidatus Omnitrophota bacterium | reverse complement strand
TCCGAGCCGATCGATTCCACGGTGCTCGTCGCGACCGTGCGCTCGCTCCTGCGCGTGCGCCGCGCCGAGGACTCGCTGCGCGCCGCGCTCGCCGGCGAGCAGACGGCCCGGAGCATCGCCGAAGCGGCGCGCGAGGCGGTCGAAGCGGCGAACCAGAGCAAGGACGAGTTCCTGGCCACCCTGTCCCACGAGCTCCGATCCCCGCTCGGCACCGTTCTCACGTGGGTCTCCCTGCTTCGCTCCGCGGATGGGGACGGGGCGCAGATGGCGCACGGGCTCGACGTGATCGAGCGGAACATTCGCCTGCAGATGAAGCTGATCGACGACCTGCTCGACGTCTCCCGCATCATCTCGGGGAAGCTGCGCCTGGACGTGGCGCTCGTGGGACTGGAGCCGATCGTGGCCGCGGCGATCGTGAACATCCGCGGCGCCGCCGAGGCCAAGCACGTGCGCGTGGAATCGATGGTGGAGGATACCGCGGGTCTCGTGTGGGGGGATGCCACGCGCCTGCAGCAGGTGGTCTGGAACCTGCTCTCCAACGCGATCAAGTTCACGCCGCGGGACGGGACCGTGCGCGTGTCCGTCCGAAGCACCGACACGGGCGTCCGGATCGAGGTGGCCGACACCGGCATGGGGATCGCGCCCGACGTGCTCCCGAAGATCTTCGAGCGCTTCCATCAGGCCGACCCCTCGACCACGCGCTCCGAGGGCGGGCTGGGCCTGGGACTCGCGATCGTGCGGCAAATCGTCGAGCTGCACGGCGGCACGGTCGAGGCGATGAGCCCGGGGCTGGGCGGCGGCACGACGATGATCGTGAATCTCCCTCCCGCCGAGGCGCGCGGCCTCTCGGCGGTGCGCACCATGGCCGGGTCCACGGCGAGGCCGGTGCTCTCGGAACCGCCCAGCTTGAGCCGCCTCCGGATCCTGATCGTCGAGGACGACCCCGATGCCCTGGAGGCGATCTCCGCCGTGCTGCAGCGGTCGGGCGCGAGCGTGACGTCCGTGCGCTCGGTTCCCGAGGCGTTGATCGCGCTGGGGCGTGAGAAGCCGGACGTCCTGGTCAGCGACATCGCGATGGCGGGCATGGACGGGATCACGCTGATCCGCGCCGTGCGCGAGCGGAGCCGCGAGCGCGGAGGCGCCGTCCCGGCGCTCGCGCTCACCGCCTACACCGGCGGCGACACGCAGCGGCGCGCGCTGGAAGCGGGCTACCAGGCCTTTCTCACGAAACCGATCGACGCAAGCGATCTGGTCTCGGCCATCGCCTCACTGGCGGGCGTCGAGCGGCCGACGGGTTGATCGCAGGGGCGCTCCGCACCTCCGACTTCGACTACCACCTTCCCGCCGACCGGATCGCGCAGCACCCTTCGGCCGAGCGTGACGAATCACGGCTGCTGATCCTCCCGCGCGAGGCGCGCCCCGATGCGCCGGGGTCGAGCCCCGCGCCGGCGATCGAGCACCGCCGCTTCCGCGATCTTCCCTCCTATCTCCGTGCGGGCGACCTCCTCGTCGTCAACGACACGCGCGTGATCCCGGCGCGGCTCTTCGCCCGCCTCCCCCGCGAGGCCGGCTGCGCTTCGCCCCGCGAAATCGAGCTGCTCCTGGTCCGGGAAGAGCCGCCCTTTCCCAACGCTCCCACCGAGCGCGTGTGGCTGGCCCTGGCCCGGCCCGCGCGCCGACTCCGCCCCGGTCTCCCGCTCGCGTTCGCCGATCCTTCCTGGAGCGCCGTCGTATCCGGCGTCGGCGAGCGCGGCGTCCGCCGCGTGGCGTTCCGGCCCCAGGGGGCGCTCTCGTTCGAGAGCTGGCTCGCGCGCGTGGGGCACGTGCCCATTCCCCCCTACATCGAGCGGGCGGACGCACCCGAGGACCGCGAGCGCTATCAGACGGTGTATGCGCTCCACCCCGGCTCCGTGGCCGCGCCGACGGCGGGGCTTCACTTCACCGAGGCGACCCTCCAGGCCTGCCGCGACCGCGGCGCGACGATCGCATCGGTGACGCTCCACGTCGGCCCCGGGACGTTCCGTCCGGTCGCGACCGAAGATCCGGCCGTGCACGCCCTCGATCCCGAGCCCTATCGCGTGCCCCCCGAGACCGCGGAGGCCCTCCGCGCCGCTCGGCGCGCGGGCGGGCGGGTCGTCGCCGTGGGGACGACCGCCGTGCGTGCGCTCGAGTCCTGGGCGAGGGACGGGGAATCCTCCCACGGGGCGTGGCGCGAGACGTCGCTCTTCGTCCTGCCGGGGTTTGCGTTCCGTGTCGTGGACGGGATGGTCACGAACTTCCACCTGCCCAAGTCGAGCTTGCTGTTTCTGGTTTCGGCGCTGGCGGGGCGGGAACGGGTCCTCGGTGCTTATGAAGAGGCCGTTCGGGAAGGGTACCGGTTCTATTCTTATGGAGACGCGATGCTGATCTTGTAGAGGAACGGCTGGCCGGCATCCGCATCGGGTTTGCGGGCTCTGGCGGCGGCCAGCCGAATAGATATCTGCACTGCCTCTCGCATTTCGCTCAAGTTTTCGCCGCGCCTGCCGATGTCGAGCGCCTCCCCTCGCGGTTCACTCCAATCCACTAACCTGCACCGCAACATACGCTTACACCGACGGCAAAATCCCTTCCGCCGCCCGGCACGCCCGTTGCCTTTTGCCTCGCTGTAACCAGCCAGTCACCGCGCGGATCGGACGATCCGCGAAGCCGTGGGAAGGGAGAACGCCGATGCCTCGCGCCTCGAAGTCCCGGAGCCGGAAGTCGCACGCCGCCCAGGTTCGCGCCCGCGCCATGAGCGCGGTCGAACGTCTCGCGATGCGCCGCTATCTCGCCTTCGTCCGCGCCGTGGTCGGTCAGACCACGAAGAGCGCGGCCCGCTGACCGGAACGCCATGAGCCGACTGCTTACGCCGGAAGAGATCGCCGCGCTCCGCGGGGATGCGCCGTACGTGCCCGCGCCGCGCGAGCGCTATCACGTCGTGGTCGACGCGGGCCACGCCGACTTGACCCATGAGGAGCTGAACGCGCTTCGCGCCGGCGACGTGCTCCCGCTCACGCGGGCGGCGCTCTCGCCCGTCGAGGTCGTCGCGAATGGAACCACCGTCGCCTATGGCGAGCTGATCGCCCTGGAAGGACGCGCCGCGGTGCGCGTCATCGCCCTGGCCGGAACGGACCGGAGGAGCCACCGATGAGCATGCCCTGGATCTACGCGACCGCGTTCGCCGTGTCCGCCGCGGTGCTCTACGGAGCGAGCCGCGTCCTGGCCGCGCGCCCCAAGGGCTCGCCGGAGGCGGAGGAGGTCCTCCCGCTGCACGTCGTGTCGCGGACCCGGGTGGGAATCGGCCGGACGCTGGTGCTGGTGGAAGTGGATGGGCGGCGGCTCCTGCTCGGCTCGACCAAGGAGCACTGGGCCGCGCTCGCCGACCTGGGCCGTGCGCCCGGCGCGGCCACGGAGGAGGACGTCTTCGAGGAGATCGAAGACGAGCTCAACCGTGCGTCGCGGGCCGCGCGCCAGCGCCGGATGCGTTCCTAGACCGGGTGGCCGGCCGCGCGGGGGCGCGCCGGCAGGACGGCGGCGAGCGGCCAGAAGTTGTGCGGCGCTCGGGGGCTGCCGCCAAACCGACCGGCGCTCCACGGGGAAGGGGAGCGCCGCAGCCAAGCAGCGCAACGACTTAACCTGCGGCATACGAGTTGCACGACGGGCCGATGAATCCGACGAGCCAACCGATGATCGACGAGCGGCACGAACGGCGCGCGCTCCACGAGTGCGCGCGTGAGGGAACCCGGAGCGCCATGACCGAGATCGAGAATAAGGCGGAATCGAACGTGGAGCGGCGGAAGCGTCCCGCGAAGAAGGCGCGGACGCCGCGCGCGGCCCGGAAGCCGGCGATCGTCCCGCCGTCGAACCGCCCGCGCCGCCGCATCGTCGCGGTGACGAGCGGCAAGGGCGGCGTCGGCAAGACGAACATCGTGACCAACCTCGCGATCGCGCTGGCGCGGCAAGGCATCCGGGTCCTGGTCGTCGACGGCGACCTGGGCCTGGCGAACGTGGATCTGCTCCTCGGCATCGCACCCCAGTACGACCTGCAGGACGTGATCCTCGGGACGCGGAGCGTCGCGGACGTGGTGCTCGAAGGCCCCGACGGCATCCGGATCCTTCCCGCCTCGAGCGGGGTCGAGGAGCTCGCGAATCTGGACGAGTACCGCACCGAAGTGCTGATCCGCTCCCTCGCGGAGCTGGAGCGCGACGTGGACCTGATCCTGATCGACTGCCCCTCGGGCATCGGCCGGAACGCGGTCTCCCTGGCGCAGGTCGCCGATCCGATCCTGGTCGTGACCACCCCCGAGCCCACCGCCTTCTCCGACGCCTACGCCATGATCAAGGTCCTGAGCCGGCGCAGCATCCGCTGCGTTCCCGCCCTGATCGTGAACGAAGCCGCCTCCGAGGAGGAGGCCGCGGCCGTCGCGCGGCGCGTCGGCTCGGTGGCCAAGCGGTTCCTGAACCTGGACATCGAATACTGGGGCGCGATCCTGGCCGACGAATCGGTGCCGAAGTCGGTGCTCCGCCAGGAGCCCTTCCTCTCGACCTATCCCTACTCGCCCGCCGCGACGTGCGTCTATCAGCTCGCGCGCCGGGTGCTGGGCATGGCTCCCAAGGAAACGGCTCCGGAGCCGGGGCCGTTCACGGTGGTGACCAGCGACGAAGTTCCGGAGGGCGTCTGACGTGCGTGCGCTCCTCGTCCGTCTCACCGCGCTCACGGCCGTGCTCGCCGCCCTGCTCTCGGGGCTCGTGAGCGCCGCCACGCACGCCTCCTGGATCGTGACCATCCTGCGCTCCGCCATCGCTTTCGTCCTCGTCGCCGCCGTCGGGATCGGCTTCGGCCTGATTCTCATGAGAACCGCGCTCCGCCGCCATTACGAAGAGGCCCATCCGGCCTCGCGGCGCGCGCGCGGGAACCGTTAGCTCGGGAGAGCACCCATGGCCTTCTCGTCCGTCCTTCACGCCCTTCAGAACCGCTCGCCGCGCTCCAGGAACCGGAAAGAGCGGCAGAAGGAGATCGCGCTCAGCAAGTACGCGCCGCTGGTGAAGTACGTGGTCGACCGGCTCGCGCTGCACCTCCCCAAGTCGGTGGAGCGGGACGATCTCACGTCGGCCGCGATCATCGGCCTCTTCGACGCGCTCGAGAAGTTCGACGCCTCGAAGGGCACCAAGTTCGAGACCTACGCCATCTGGCGGATCCGGGGCGCCATCCTGGACGAGCTGCGCTCCCTGGACTGGGCCTCCCGCTCCATCCGGCGCAAGGCGCGCACGGTGGAAGAGGCGGCCCGCGAGCTGGGGCAGAAGCTGGGGCGCGCCGCGACGGAGGAAGAGGTTGCCGACGCCCTGAACCTGAGCCCCGTCGAGCTGTCGCGCCTCATGGACGAGGTGCACGGGACGGCGCTCCTGTCCCTCTCGAAAGCGGTCTCGACCGAAGACGACCAGGACTACATCCAGCTCGAGGACATCGTGGACGACCCCGCGCAGGCCGACGCGCTCGAGGTGATCGAGAGCGAGCAGGCGCGCGAGGTGCTGCTCGAGACGATCGACGGGCTTCCGGAGCAGCAGCGGCTGGTGGTCGCGCTCTACTACTACGAAGAGATGACGCTGAAGGAGATCGGCGAAGCCCTCCATATCTCCGAATCCCGCGTCTCCCAGATCCACACGCGCGCCGTGAAGACGCTGAAGGCGCGCCTCGCCCGGGTGCTTTGATGGCGCACCTCTCCGGCGCCCCCGCGCGGGTCGCCGCCGCCCGTTCTGCCGCCCGCGCCCGCGCCCGCGTCCATGCCGAGCCGGCCGGGGTCTCGCGCCGCATGGCGCTCCAGCGCGCCGCGGAGCGCACCGTGGCCCTTCCGACCTTCCCGGCGGTCGCCTCGCGCCTGATCGAAGAAGTGGCGCGTCCCGACGCGACCTCCGAGGAGATCGGACGGATCCTGGCCCTCGATCCCGCGCTCACGGCGCGCACGCTCCGCTTGGCGAACTCCGATTTCTACGGCTTCCCGCGGAAGGTCGGCTCGGTGGAGCTGGCCGTCCTGGTCCTGGGCCCCTCCACGATCCGCGACCTGGTGCTCACGTCGTCCGTGGTGCGGGCGCTGGGGCGCCCGGGTTCCTCCCTCGAGGGGCTCCTCGCACACTCCATGGCCGCCGGCATCGCCGCGCGGGCGCTGGCCGAACGGGCGAAGTACGGCCTGACCGGCGACGCCTACGCGGCCGGCCTTCTCCACGACGTGGGGAAGGTCGTGCTGCGCGAATCCGATCCCACGCGCTTCGAGAAGGTCCTGGCCCGCTGCCGCACCAAGGGCGTGGCCTCCTTCGAGGCGGAGCGCGCGCACTTCGGATCGGATCACGCCGAGGTGGGCGGATGGCTCGCCGAGCGGTGGGGACTCCCCTCCGACATCGTCGAGGCGATCGCCTGCCATCACCGGCCGGAGACGGCGGCGCGGAACGTCGCGCTGGCTTCCCTGGTCCACATCGCCAACTTCCTCGCGCAGCGCGCCGGCTACCCCTGGGCGTCGGGTATCGACGTTCAAGGGTTCGACGAGCGCGCGTGGGAGTCGGTGGAGCCGCGCGCGGCGCGCCGCGAGGCGCTGGCCGCGGAGCTGGTCTCCGAGGTGATCCGGGAAACGGAGCGGGAGAAAGCGCTCTTCGCCGAGTTCCGCGGATCGGGAGAGGAGTGAACGAAGTGGGTTGGGTGAGGACGGGGTCCACCGCCGCCAAGCCGAGCGCGAGCCGCCCGGTCGAGATCCGGATCCGTTTCGAGCCGGGGCTGGGTGCGGCGCTCTACGCGTCGCTGCACGAAGGAGCGACGGAGCCGCTGACCGTGGCCCGGATTCTCGGGCGCGGCAAAGCGCTCCTGCATTTCCATGGAGTCACGCTGATGGCGCACGGTGCGCCGGAGTGGAAGCCGGGGGAGACCTTCCCGGTCACCGTGAAGGAGCTGGGACCGCCGATGGTGCTGGCGCCGGCGGGCATGGGCCGGGACGAGGGCGGAGCCCGCGTCACGATCGTGGATTCAGCGGTGGTGCCGGGATCGGCCCGTCATCAGGGAGACGCGTCCGGGGCGCGGTGAGCTTTCCAGGGAGGAAGTCATGAAGCAGCGGAACGGGGCGGGGTCGAAGCGGCTGGTCGAGGCGACGGAACGGTTCATCCGCTCGGAGCAGAAGCTCCTGGAGGTGCTGGGCGGCCGGCGGATCTTGAAGAAGAACGAGTGCGACCACTTCGCGAAGGATCTCGCCCTTTCGGCGGCGAAGAAGCGCTCGTCGGACGTCTTCGCGAGCGCCATCGCGATCAACCGGAAGGTCATGGCCGTGCTCGGGAAGGGGAAGGGGAGCGAGGCCAAGGCGCGGGTCTCCGATGCCGAGGTGATGGGCGAATTGAGCGCCATCGCGCAGCGGAGCGCCGCTCCCGCCGAGGCCTTCGCCGCCGCGCTCGGCCAGGTGCAGCGGGCCGTGCCGTTCGAGAACGCCACGCTCTTCGTGCTCGACCGGGACAACGGGACGCTGGTCGAGGCCGCCACGGTCGGCGACCGGATCGACCTGATCGGCCACGTGCGCTTCGACCGCGGCGCGGGCTTCTCGTCGTGGGTCGCGCAGTCGCGGAAGCCGGTCCTCCTGAACGACCTCCATCGCGAGGGCGGCTCGGAGGCCCCGACGGTGCGCTCCTTTCTCTCGGTCCCCGTGCTGGTCCAGGGGGATCTCGTCGGCGTGGTGAACCTGAGCCACTCCCGCCCGGGGGCGTTCGACGAGGAGAGCGCGAGCCGGATCGCCCTGATGATGCTGCCGGTGTCCGCGATGGTCATTCGCCTGATCCTGATGCGCGAAGCGGAGCGGCTGGGCACCACCGACGAGGTGACGACGCTGTTCAACAAGCGCGCCTTCGACCGCTCGCTCGAGAGCGAGGTCGGGAAGGCGAAGCGCTACGGCCACAAGTTGTCGGTCGTGGTGCTGGACGTGAACGCCACGGGCGCGCGCGAGCGGGCCGGAGCGGTGAACACCCAGGTGCTGTCCGACATGGGGAAGGCGCTGAAGCGGGCGGCCCGCGGGAGCGACTGCGTGTCGCGCTACGGCGCCGACGAGTTCCGGATCCTCCTGCCGCACACCGACACGCCCGAGGCGATGATCGCCGCCGAGCGGCTGCGCACGCTGGTCGAGAAGCAGGCGACCGCGCGCCGCCGGAAGATCACGGTCTCGATCGGCGTGGCGACCTTCCCGGTGGACGCGCAGGACTCCGGATCGCTGAACACCCGCGCCGAGCGGGCGCTGCTCGCGGCCAAGCGGGGCGTGGCGGAGACGGCGGTCCCGACGCGCGGGCCGCTCGACGAGGCCGCCGCGCACTGAGTCGTCGTATCACGAACCCGATTCCAGGAGCCCGATGAACCCGAAGCCCGTGGCCGCACCCGTCCCCGCGGCGGATCTCGCGCCGGAGAAGAAGGCGCGCATCCTGGTCGTGGACGACGAGGACCAGGTCGTCCAGATCTTCCGCGACCTCCTGACCCAGCAGGGGTACGACGTCGTGTCGTGCGACAACGGGGACGACGCCATCACCACGGTGACCACGGGCAATTTCGACCTGGTCCTCACCGACATCAATCTCCCGGGCGTGGACGGCCTGGAGGTGGTGCGGGCCGCGAAGGCGGCGGACAAGGACACGGTGGTCATTCTGATCACCGGCTACGCCTCGACGACTACCGCCATCGACGCGCTCCGCCAGGGGGCCTACGACTACATCACCAAGCCGTTCGATCTCTGGGAGACGGCCAAGGCGATCGAGCGCGGCCTGGAGAGCCGGAATCTGATCCTCGAGAACCGGCGCCTCATCGTGGAGCTGGAGCGGGCGAACGCCGAGCTCCAGGAGCACGAGGAGATCCTCCGCCGGAAGGTCGAGCGCGCCACCTACCGGCTCGGCACGCTGTACGAGGCGGGAAAAGCGATGAGCTTGAGCCTGAGCCTCCAGGCGACCTGCGACGTCGTCGCGGCCCAGGCGGCGCGCATCACCGGCGCCCGGGCCTGTCTCCTCTTCCTGCACGACCAGGGCTCGGACGAGGTCGAGGCGATCGCCGGGATCGGGGTGCCCCCCGACCGCTACCAGAATCTCCGGTACGCGATGGGCGTGGGCTTCCACGGCCAGGTGGTCCAGAGCGCCGAGCCGGCCCTGGTGACCGGCATCTCCGAAGCGGTCGGCGTGGAGGAGGTGCTCGCGGCGCTCCGGGCGGAGAACGCCCTGATCGTGCCGCTCCTCTCCAACGAGAGCGTCATCGGCACGATCACCGCGATCAATCTCGCCGACGGCGACGAGTTCACCGCCGACGACGCCGAGGGGCTCAAGATGCTCGCGAGCCAGGCCGCGATCTCCGTCACCAACGCCATCCTCTACGAGCGGACCAAGGAGCTGGACCGCCTGAAGTCGGAGTTCGTCGCGGTCGTGAGCCACGAGGTGCGCACGCCGCTCACCTCGATCAACGGCTCGCTGGAGCTCCTGGGGGACGAGCGGTTCCACAAGCTGCCCGCGCCGCAGAAGGAGCTGCTGGGGATCTGCCAGGCCAACACCCAGCGGCTCATCTCCCTCATCAACGACATCCTCGACTTCTCCAAGCTCGAATCCTCGCGCCTCTCGCTCAACTTCGAGCGGATGGACGTGGGGCGCGTTCTGGTCGAGGCGGTGGAGAACATCCGGAGCCTGGCCGCCAGCCGCGGCCTGGAGCTGGAGGTGAAGATCGATCCGAGCGCGGAGTCGGTCGAGGCCGATCCGATGCGCATCGGGCAGGTGGCCACGAACCTGATCGGGAACGCCATCAAGTTCTCTCCCGACAAGGGGCGCATCGAGGTGTTCGCCTCGGGCGACTCCTCCACCGTCACGATCTCCGTCAAGGACTACGGCCGGGGGATCGCGCAGCGCGACATCAACCGCCTCTTCCAGCGCTTCGCCCAGCTCGACTCCTCCACGACGCGCAAGGCGGGCGGCACGGGGCTGGGGCTGGTCATCTCCAAGGGAATCGTCGAGCAGCACGGCGGAAAGATCTGGGTGGAGTCGGCCCTGGGGAAGGGCTCGACCTTCAGCTTCTCGCTGCCCCGGCAGCGCCCGGCGGAGGCTGCCGCCGTCTGACGGCTCGGGCCGGAATGCGTTGACGGCCCCATTCCCAGTGGCTACCGTGCCCGGGGTGAAGACAGTCCTCAGCGTGTTCGGGACCCGTCCCGAGGCCATCAAGATGGCCCCGGTGCTGAAGGCCCTGGCGCGCGAATCGGGGATCCGCTCGCTGGTCTGCGTCACCGCCCAGCATCGCCAGATGCTGGACCAGGTGCTCGGACTGTTCGGCGTCGTTCCCGACCACGACCTGGACCTCATGCGGGAGGGGCAGACCCTCACCGAGATCACGGTCGGCGCCCTGACCCGCCTCGAGAGCTATCTCGCCGAGACGAACCCCGATTTCCTCCTGGTGCAGGGCGACACCACGACCACGATGGCCGCCTCCCTCGCGGCCTTCTACCGGAAGATCCCCGTCGGACACGTGGAGGCGGGGCTCCGCACGCACGACAACCTGTACCCCTACCCCGAAGAGGTGAACCGGCGCGTCACGTCGGTGATCGCCGCGCGCCACTTCGCGCCGACGCGGCGCGCGCGGGAGAACCTCCTGCGCGAGGGGATCGCCGAGGGGCAGGTGGTGGTCACGGGCAACACGGTCATCGACGCGCTCCTCGAGGTGGTGGCGATGCAGCCGCCCCGGGCGCCGGCGCTGCCCCTGCGGGGGAAGCGGATCGTGCTCCTGACCGCGCACCGCCGGGAGAACTTCGGGGCGCCGATGCAGGAGATCTTCGCCGCGGTGCGCGATCTCGTGAAGCGCTACGCCGACGTGGACGTGGTCTATCCGGTCCATCCCAACCCGAACGTGGCGGGACCCGCGCGCGAGGCGCTGGGGTCGGCGGCGGGGGTGCACCTGATCGAGCCGCTCGAGTACAAGGCCTTCTCCGACCTGATGGCCGCCTCGCACCTGATCCTCACCGACTCGGGAGGCATCCAGGAGGAGGCGCCCTCGTTGAAGAAGCCGGTGCTGGTGCTGCGCGACGAGACGGAGCGCCCCGAGGCGGTGGAGGCGGGGCTCCGCACGCACGACAACCTGTACCCCTACCCCGA
>DATJEJ010000032.1:0-8707 GCA_035496795.1 Candidatus Omnitrophota bacterium | reverse complement strand
GATCGCCGAGGACGTCGAGGGTGAGGCGCTCGCGACCCTGGTCGTGAACAAGCTGCGCGGCACGCTGTCGGCCTGCGCGGTGAAGGCGCCGGGCTTCGGCGACCGCCGCAAGGCCATGCTCGAGGACATCGCGATCCTCACGGGCGGCAAGCTGATCAGCGAGGATCTCGGCATCAAGCTGGAGAACGTGAAGCTCGAGGATTGCGGCCGCGCCAAGCGCATCACGGTGGACAAGGAGAACACGACCATCGTCGAGGGCGCGGGCAAGGCGAGCGACATCCAGGGGCGGATCGCGCTCATCAAGCGTCAGATCGAGGACACGACCTCGGACTACGACCGCGAGAAGCTTCAGGAGCGTCTGGCCAAGCTCGCGGGCGGCGTGGCGGTCATCAATGTCGGCGCCGCGACCGAGACCGAGATGAAGGAGAAGAAGGCCCGCGTCGAGGACGCGCTGCACGCGACCCGCGCCGCGGTGGAAGAGGGAATCGTGCCCGGCGGCGGCGTCGCCATGATCCGCTGCATCCCGGCGCTCGACAAGATGGAGCTCACGGGCGACGAGCTGATCGGCGTCAACATCGTCCGTCGCGCCATGGAAGAGCCGCTCCGCCAGATCGTGAACAACGCGGGGCTCGAGGGCTCGATCATCGTCGAGAAGGTGAAGGGTGAGAAGAAGGCCGTCGGCTTCAACGCCGCGACCGAGAAGTACGAGGATCTCTTCGAGGCGGGCGTCGTGGATCCGACCAAGGTGACGCGCTCGGCGCTGCAGAACGCGTCGTCGGTCGCCGGTCTGCTCCTCACGACCGAGGCCCTGGTCACCGAGATCCCCGAGAAGAAGGGCAACAAGGCCGGCGCCGGCATGCCTCCGGGCGGCGGCGGCGGCTACGACGACATGTACTAGGCGGACCTCCGGGCGAAGTCGGCCGCGGCGGTGAACGCGGTCGTCTCTCGTCTCGCCAGGGCGCGCTCGTGGGGGCGCCCGTGGGGGTGTCACTACAGGGGCGGGCTCTCCGCAAGGGGAGCCCGCCTTCTGTTTGTTCGATTTCGCGGGGTCGGACGTTTCCTAGTTTGAACGGCTCGGAGTTGGGCCCGTCCTGCTGCGCGGAGGCTCCGCTGGCACCATCGGGACAGTGCGGAGCACGCCGGCGGCCGGGCCCTCTATTTTTCTCCCCGTAGTCCGCCCGCTCCGGGCGTCAGGGCGTTCCCGGAGGCTTCAGGGCCCGGTTGCGCGCCGCGTCCCACGCGGAGAGCGCGGGCTTGGGGTTCAGGTCCACGTCCGCCAATCCCAGCGATGCGAAGGGCGCGGCGCTCGCGGGAAATCCCAATGCGGCGAGGTCCAGGTCGGTGAACGTGATCTGGAACCATCCGATCGCGCGGGCCTGGTCGAGGATGGCCGCGTGGCGGGCGATATACCGCCTCTGGGTCTCGACGTTCAGGATCGGCGGGTCCGACCAGGGGATCCACCGCGCGGTCGAATCCGAAGACCAGCCTCCTTCGATCACCATTTCGGAGAGCGGGTTTCCCTCGACCAGCTTGGAGTAGTAGTCGAGCGGAACGCTGTCCGGCAGGGTGAACCCCGCCAGGTACGGATACGAGGACAAGCCCAGGATCTGGATGAAAGGAAAGTCCGTCCGGTCGGTCGCGATTCCCACGTAGGGCCCGGAGACGCCGGGGGATCGCCCCCAGGCGACCTCCACCTGCACCGTCGTGAAGATCTTCACGGTCGCATCGTGCGCGCGGAGATCCGTGTACGCGTCGTTCGCCACCTGCTTCACCGCCTGATAGAGCGGAGCTGGTGCCGCGGCGCGGATCAGGTTCGTCTCCGACGCCACGCTCAGATACTGCGGATGGATCAGCGTGTCCATCGCGACCACGTAGGCGCGGAAGAGCGCCTGGATCGCGGGCTCGGTCAGCGAGCGGCCGGCCGCGACCAGGGGCGCCGAGTCGGCGGAGCGGTCGAGGCCGTTCGTCGGATCGACGCTCACGACGATCCTCGTGAGCCCCTTCGAACGGAAATAATTCGCGAGCCCCACCTGGTTGTTCCGGATCAACGAATCCGGCGCCTTGCCCGCGAGCAGTGAATCCCACGGGGGCTCGGTCACGATGAGCGCGGCATCGGAATGCGGCGCGAACGCGTCGATGGTGGCGACGATGGACTGGATACTGGGCCTTGGGGGAAACGACGAGAACCCCATGAAGTAGGTTCGTGTGGCGGCGGGCGGTCGGAAGAGGCTCTTCTTGTCGCCACCGCATCCGGCGAGCGCGACGAGGAGCGTTGTGGATGTGAGGAAGAGGAGTGCCGCCCCGCGTCGGATGCTCATCCCCGCCAGCATGAGTCGGGATCGATCCCCGTTCAACAGGGAACCTTCGGCCCGGGACCGAGATCCAGCGTTTCCCGTGTGCCCAGGGGCCAAAGGTACCCTTGGCCCGCTTCCCCGGCGGGACTACGGTGGGCTGTACGAGTCCCCAGAGCCGGGCATTTGCGAGGTCCCAATGCGACATTCGATGCCCGCCCTGCTCGCGGTGGCGGCATTCGTTTTCTTGCTGGCGCCTTGCCTTGCGAGCGGGGCGAGCCGCAACTCTCTCGATCTGCAGGGCACCTGGATCTGGGACGCGAGCTACCGCGCCCAGGGAGCCGGGCAGACTCCGCGCTCCTCCGGCTACGGTCTGCAGCTCACGATCCGGTCCAACGGCTCCTACACGTTGATCGAACGGGACTCGGCCAGCGCCTATTCGCGCTGCGCGGGCCGGCTTCGGACCGATCCCAATCGCCCCGTCGCGGGCGCTGCCTCAAGCCCGGGCGGCGCCGCGTTCGCGTCGCTCACGATCACGGGATGGGAGCCGCGCTATGACGCGTACACGGCGTCCCTGCAGGGCCGCGACACGCTTCTCCTCTATCCCGCCCGTCCCGGAACCGGTCACGCCGATGCCGCGGTCCAGCGCTTTGTCCGCGCCGGCCGCGACGCCGAAAAGACCCCCAGGCTCTACTCCCGCGCGCTCCGTCCCCCGCGTCTCGTCTCGGAGGGCTACGGCGCGTACGACATAGCACCGCCCGATTCCGCGGATCGTCTGGCCCGTCTGACGGCGCCCTTCCGCAAGGCGCCGGACCGCGAGTATTCCGAGTCGGTGCGCGCCGCGTACCGGTACCGCCACGATCAGACGCCGGCGGCGGTGATCGGCGATTTCGACGGAGACGGCGTCTACGACGTCGCCCTGTACGGAACGGCCGGGCCGGACGCCGAGGCGATCTGCGTCATGGATTGGAATCGAGCGGGCCAGGTGGTCGTGCTCGGCAAGGAGCCGGCGCGCGAGGGCGCCGATCCGGGGCTCTACCTCGAGCTGGTCCCGAAAGGCAGCCGGGTCACGAGAACGGGAGCAGAGGCGGTGCTGTCCTACGACGCGATCCGCGCCGTGCATTCCGGCGGCCAGCGCGAGCTCTTCGTGTGGAACGGCTCCTCGCTCGTTTCGTCATCCGAGCCCTGATTCCCGCGGAGCGCGGGCGGGTGGGTCAGAGGCCGAGGAGGTGTTTCCGAAAGGGCCGGCCCAGACGAGGCTTGGGACCGAGCGCGCAGGCGAAATAGGCCTCGGCGAAGGCCTTCCCGGGGATCGTTCCCCGGAACACCCCTCCGATCTCGACGTCGGAGCCGTGGCCGGGGAGATAGACGAGCGTGATCTCGTCACCCGGGTTGAAGTCGTGGATCCACCCGGCCAGCGTGCCGAATTGCTCTTTCACCTCGGGTCCCGCGTCCGGCGTGTTCTGTTCGAGGCTCTTGAACCACTCCGTGCGCACGCGCTTCGCGCTGACGCGCCGGAAGAAGTGGGTCACGTATCTGCGGGGCAGGTCGGCGTTCAGGATCTTCGCGGCATCGGTCTCGGGTTGATCGAGCCATAGACCGGCCGCCAGGATGCGAATTCCGAATTTCGAGTAGATGGCGGTGCCGTTGAGGCGAAGGAGCTGCTCTCCGACTCGGAACGAGTCGGGCATCTCGACCCCGGCCACGACGCGCGCGCTGGCGGGCGGAGCGTAAAGGAAGGCGAGTGTGGCGAGTATCGGGACGAGGGCGGCTGCGGGACGTTGGATGGCCATAGCCTCCTAGCGTACACGTTTCGGAGCACAACTCGCGCCCTGCTTGCCCGATTTGATCGATTTGCCGGATAATCAAGCCCAGCCGAGCCCATTTCATGGAGATGACCGCCCTCCCCAAGGTGATCTCCGTGCGCCCATCCCCACATCGTGCCCCAACGAGCCATGACCGCCGGATCCGATTCCCCGTCGCCCGACCTCCTGATCACCGGGGAGCTCCTTCATCGCGCCAAGCATGGGGATGAGGCCGCCCTGAACGCGCTGATGGCCCGCTACCGCCCCCGCCTCCAGCGATGGGCCAGCGGGCGGCTTCCGCGCTACGCGCGGTCGCTCTTCGACACGGGGGACCTGGTCCAGGTGACGCTCCTCAAGGCGATCGAGGGGCTGGATCAGATCGAGGTGCGCGGCCCCGGGGTGTTCCAGGCCTACGTTCGCCAGGCGGTGCTCAACCGTATCAAGGATCAGGTGCGCTGGGCTCGACGGCGGCCGGGCCCGGACGGGGTCCCCGAAGACCTGATCGACGTGAGCCCCTCGCCGCTGGAGAGCGCGATCGGCTCGGATGTCCTGCGACGCTTCGAGGGCGCGCTCGCGCGCCTGACCGACGACGAACAGCAGCTCCTTCACCTCCGCATCGAGCTCGATTTCGATTACGAGGAAATCGCCGCCGTGACGGAACGGGCGACCCGCGACGCCGCGCGCATGGCGGTCCAGCGCGCCCTGCGCAAACTCGCCGACATCATGGGCCATGAACGCTGACGATCCGCTGCACGACAGCCTGGACGAGCTGGCCAGCTCGGTCTCCGACGGCGCGCCGATCGATTGGGGCGCCGCGCGCACCGAGGCGCTCTCGCCCGAGAACGACGCCTCCTTCCGCGCGCTCCAGGATCTCGCCAGGATCGCCGCGTTCAACCGCGCGCTCCAGCGCGGGCCCGAAGGCGACGCCCCGGACGCCGAAGCCGAGGCGGGAACGGGCGTGGAACAGACCGGCGGCGCCGACGAGCCGGGGCGGTGGGGCCACTTCACCCTGCTCGAGCCGATCGGCGCCGGCGCGGCCGGTGAGGTGTGGCGCGCGTGGGACGCCTCCCTCCACCGGGAAGTCGCGGTCAAGTTCCTGCAGGCCCGCTCCGCGACGCCGGCCTCCGATGGCGCGTCCACGGCCCCGGCCGCCGGACCCTCGGCCGCCCTCCTCGGCGAAGCGCGCGCGCTTGCCCGCGTGCGCCACCCCAGCGTCGTGGCGGTCTATGGGATCGCCGAGCTCGATGGCCGTCCCGGCATGTGGATGGAGCTCCTGCGCGGCCGCGCGCTCGCGAGCGAGATCGAAGCCAAGGGGGCTCTCTCGCCGGCGGAAACCGCGCGCGTCGGAGCCCAGCTCTGCGCCGCGCTCGAGGCGATCGATCAGGCCGGGCTGGTCCATCGCGACATCAAGCCGGCCAATGTCGTGCTCGAATCGGACGGGCGTGTCGTGCTCACCGATTTCGGCCTGGGGTGGCGGCGGCGGCTGATTCCCGCGGACGCTCCGAGGAAGGGCTCCGGGACGCCGCTCTTCATGTCGCCCGACCTGCTCGACGGCGGGCCGCCCACGCCGCGGACCGACCTCTACGCCCTGGGGGTGACCCTCCGCTGGGCGCTGACCGGGCATCCCCCGTTCCACGCGCGCACCCTGGAGGAGCTGCGGCAGGAGGCGCTGCGGGGGCCCGCGCGGCCGCTCTCGAGCGAGCGTCCCGACGCGCCGGCCGGGCTGATCGCCGCGATCGAGCGCGCGATGAGCTCGGGTCCGGAGCGCCCCGCCCCGTTCACGGCCTCGGCGATGCGGGCCCTGCTTCAGCCGATCGCGGACGAGAGCTCGGACGACGGGCGGCGGGGAACGCGCGTGCGCTCGCGCCGCGCGTCGGTCGCGGTTCTGCCGTTCCTGAACCGCAGCGACGCGGCCGACGAGTACTTCTCCGAAGGGCTGGCCGACGAGATGATCGGCGTCCTCTCCACGATCCGGGGCCTCCACGTGGCCGCGCGCACGTCGGCCTTCCAGTTCAAGGGAAAGAGCGAGGACCTCGCGGTCATCGCCCGGAAGCTGGGCGTCGAGACGATCCTCGAGGGAAGCGTGCGCAAGGCCGGCGAACGCGTGCGGATCTCCGTCCGGCTCGTGAGAGCCTCCGACGGGGACCAGCTCTGGGCCGAGACCTTCGACCGGCGCCTCGACGACATCTTCGCGGTGCAGGACGACATCGCCCAGTGCGTGGTCCAGGAGCTGCGCGCGGCACTCCTGCCGGCCGACGCGCCGAGCGCGCCGCTCGAGACGATCCGGGCCGAGGTGGCCGACGCGGTGCGCGGCCGCGGGCGCGATCCCGAGGCGCATCGCCTCTACCTCCAGGGACGCTTCTTCGCCAACCGGAAGACCCCCGAGGATCTCACGCGCGCCATCGGGCTCCTGCGCGAAGCCGTGGAGCGCGATCCGTCCGATGCCCTCGCGTGGGCCGAGCTGGGAAACGCCCATGCCGACGAGGCGTACTTCGGCATGCGCACCAACGAGGACGGCTACGCGCGGGCGCGCGAGGCGGTCGCCCGCGCCCTGACGCTGGAACCGGACCTGGCATCGGCGCACGCGCGGATGGCCCGGATCCAGTTCGTGCACGACCGCGACTGGGCGCGCGCCGAGGCCTCCTTCCTGCGCGCGCTCGATCGCGACCCCAACAACGCGACCGCGCTCCACGGCGCGGCGATCCTGCTTCAGGCGCTGGGGCGGTCGGACGAGGCGGTGCGGATGAACCTTCGCGCGATCGCGCTGGATCCCTTGAGCGCGGCATCGCAGAACAACCTCGGGTGCGTCTACTACGAGTCGGGCCGGCTGGCCGAGGCGGAAGCCGCGCTCCGCATGGCCCTGGAGCTTTCGCCGAACCGCTACGGCACGCGATCGTTCCTGGCGCAGGTTCTGATGGAGCAGGGGCGCGGCGAGGAAGCGTTGGAGGAGGCCGTACGCGAGCCCGACGAGGTCTACCGCCTCCTCACGCTCGCGATCATCCACCGCCGCCTGGGTCGCGAGGCCGAATCGGTCGAGTCAATCCGCGAGCTCGCCGCCAGGCACGGCGAGGAGTTCGGGCTGCAGGTGGCCGAGGCCCACGGGGCCTGCGGCCACGCCGATGAGGCGTTCGCGTGGCTCGAGCGCGCGTTCGAGCGGCGCGACAGCGGCCTCATGCACATCAAGCCGAGCCCCCACTTTCGATCGGTCCGGTCCGACCCGCGATGGGGCGCCTTCCTGAAGAAGCTGGGCCTGGACGACTGAGCGGCGGCTCCCGCCCCCGGGAGCGCTCTTTTTTCTTTCGCGACGGCGCGCGCGGCCTCACGCTAGGCTTTCCCCCCATCGACGAAGCGCGCCGGATCACCGGAGGATACGATGAAGCGATTCCTGTTCGGCTGGGCCGCGGCCTGCCTGGTTCTCGGCGTCACGCTCGCGATGTCACCATCGCATGCGTCCGCCGCGACGCGCGACCGCGCGGCCGAGGTGCGCGCCGCGGAGCGCGCGTTCGCGAAGACGATGGCGGACCGAGATCTCAAGTCCTTCGGCGGTTACATCGCCGTGGAGGGCGTGTTCTTCGGGCGAAATGGCGCGATCCGGGGGCGGAAGGCGGTGGTAGAGGCCTGGACGAAGTTCTTCGATGGCCCGGAAGCGCCCTTTTCCTGGGATCCGGAGACGATCGAGGTGCTGAAGTCGGGAAGGCTCGCGCTGTCGAGCGGCCCGGTGAAGGATCCCAAGGGCGCCGTGATCGGGACCTTCAGCACGATCTGGCGGCTCGAACCGGACGGCAAGTGGCGCGTCGTGTTCGACAAGGGCTGTCCCGTGTGCGAGCCGGAAAAGGCGGGGTCCTAGCACAGGCACCCGCGCTGGCGCGTGTGAATCACTTGACGCATGTCGCCGATGTGCACCAGGGCGCGCCCACCAAAGCGCTGCGGGGCAGAGCGAGTGCCCAAGATCTCGCTCCGCCCCGCGTCTTCGAAAACCTTCGGACGCCTACCGAACGTTCATCTCACTGAATCCGCACGACACGGCCCGACTGCGGCGCTTCGTCGGACGTGACGCGCCAGTAGTAGACGCCCGCCGGAGCGCGTCCGCCGTTGGCGTCGGTGCCGTCCCATTCCACCCGCTGCGCGCCCGCCGGGCGCCAGGAGGTCGGGAGGCGCTTCACCAGCGAGCCGCGCGCGTCGAAGACCAGGACCTCCGCTTTCCCGGAGTGCGCGAGCGAGAAGCGGATGGCCGTGCCCGTGGAGAATGGATTGGGAGCGCTGAACGCGCGTGGAACGCCGCCCGCCTGCGTCGTCGCGACCGACGCGGCGCCGGTCCACCATCCGATGTCGGCGAACAGGTACTGGTTCAGGTCGGGGCTGTCGGTCAGGTCGAAGTTGATGAACGGCTCCTCCAGCAGATTCGGCGTCGCCGAGACGTCGAAGTGCGATACCGAGGATCCCGGCTCGAGGGGATTCGGCGCGTACAGCTTCACCCTCCCCTGCGTGTCGGTGCCCGCGAGGTGCGCGGCGTCCATGCCGATGGTCGCGAAGACGCCGACCCCCAGCTGTCCCTTGATCGCGGTCGCATCGGCCTGCGTGATGCTCACGACGGGGATCGTCACGCTGGGG
>DATJEJ010000031.1:0-9277 GCA_035496795.1 Candidatus Omnitrophota bacterium | reverse complement strand
GGCGGGCGGCGACGCGGTCTTCCTCGAGTACGCGTGGGACATGGCGTGGTGCGACCCCTGCGCGGCCGATCCGATGTCGCGCGAGGAGCTGGCCGGGCTGGGCGTCTTCTGGATCAACACCGGGATCGTGCCGCCCGGGCGACGGGGCGGTCCGGGGATCGCGCCGCAGTTCATGCCGCCGCCGGGGAGCCCGCAGGAAGTGTTCGTGACGCGGCTGCACGTCCGGTACGACGCGGCGCACTTCCCCGAGGACCTCGTCTTCCAGGAGACCGGCGACAAGACGAACTTCCAGGGGCGGTTCGTGATCCGGCATCCCTTCCGCGGCCAGGGCGAGTGCGAGGCGATGGGCGCCTATCGCGGGCAGGTGCGCGAGCGGCGCGCGAAGGAAGCGGAGACCCTGGCCGATCTGACCGGCTGGAGCATGCGCCGGATCCGCCAGCGGATGGGCGGCGACGCCGAGTGGAGCTCCGCGCCCGGACCGACACCCGGAGAGGGCCGGAAGTGGTGGGATTGGATGTGGAAGAAGTGATCTAGGTCGAACCTGGCGCCCGGCCGGAGCCGCAAGACCGGCCGGCGCGCCGACCCGGAGCGCGCCGTGGCGGCGCGGCGCGCTCCTCCCTCCCCCCGCGCCGCGCGGCCCCCCCCCGCGCCGCGCGGTCCCCCCCAAGAGCACCGGTCCTCACCCCCGACCGAGCCGGCAGGAGCCACGCCATGATCTTCATCCGACCGATGCTCCGGACGGTCCCCCGCCCCCGCCGAGACAGGGTCCGAACGACTTCATCCCTCGCCGCGATTTCGCTCCTCGTTCCCCTGCTCGCACTCTTGCTGACCGCGCTGGCGCTGGCCCTGTCGCCGCGTCCGGCGGTCGCGTTCTGCGGCTTCTACGTCGCGACCGGCGACATGCGCCTGTACAACCACGCCTCCAAGGTGGTGATCGCCCGCGACGGAAACCGCACCGTGCTCACCATGTCGAGCGACTTCCGGGGCGATCCCGAACAGTTCGCGGTGGTCGTGCCGGTTCCGGTGGTGCTGGAGAAGAGCCAGGTGCATGTCGGCGACTCCCTCGCGGTCACGCACCTGGACGATTTCTCGGTGCCGCGGCTGGTGGAGTACACCGATCCCAATCCGTGTCCCGACCCCGTCATCAGCCAGGGGGGCGCCCTCCACTTCCGCGGGGGCCGAGAGGACGCCGTGCTGATGCCCATCCGGGTGCTCAGCGCGGAGAAGGTCTCGATCCGCGCGCAATACAAGGTGGACGAGTACGACATCCTGATCCTGTCGGCCGACGAGGGGCGCGCGCTGGGCCGGTGGCTCCGCGCCCAGGGATACACCATGCCCCCCGGCGCGGACCGTGTGCTCTCCTCCTACATCAAGCAGAAGATGTACTTCTTCGTGGCCAAGGTGGACGTGCGCGAGCAGCGGCGGCTGGGCTACCAGTACCTGCGCCCCATCCAGGTCGCCTACGAGTCCCCCAAGTTCATGCTGCCGATCCGGCTCGGCATGGTGAATGCCGACGGCACGCAGGAAATGTTCGTCTTCACGCTCACGCGGCGCGGGCGCGTCGAGTCCACGAACTACCGCACCGTGCGCATGCCGACCGACGTGAACGTTCCGGAATTCGTGAAGGGAGACTTCGCCGCCTTCTATCCCCTCCTCTTCACGAACGAGCGGCGTCACGAGGGGGAGGACGCGCTCTATCTCGAATATGCCTGGGCTGTCTCGCCGGTCCGCGCCACCTGCGATCCCTGCACCGGCCCCAACCTGACGCCCGACGAGCTGCGCGGCCTGGGCGCCTACTGGATCTCGACCCAGGGATATCCCATGAACGACGTCTTCCTGACGCGCCTCCACGTGCGCTACGACGCGCAGCACTTCCCCGAGGATCTCCTCTTCCACGAGACCGGCGACCGGCAGAACTGGCAGGCGCGGTACGTGATCCATCATCCCTACCCCGGCAACGAGGAGTGCGACCAGCGGAGGGCGTATCTCAAGTCGGTCTGGGAGCGTCGGAGGTCGGAGGCGGCCAACTACGCGAAGCTGACCGGCACCGACGAAGCCTCGGTCCGCCGCCGGATGGGCGTGCGCGACGACTGGTCGAGCGGCGAGGAAGCGCTGAACTGGTGGGAGCGGCTGTGGAGGAGGTAGCCGGAGGGCGCATGGTCCGACTCTGGAGGGGCTGGTAGACTAGGCGCGTTCCCCCTGCCGCGAGGAGCGCACGTGCCTTCCTTCGTCCGACCTGTTCGCGTTGCGATCATCCTGATCGGCCTCTTCGGCCCGCCCGGGCTGGTCATGGCCCAATGGACGCCCAACGGCGTCCCCGTGGCGTCGGGGCCCGCCCTGGAGATGGTCGGAGCCGCCTCCGATCTCAACGGCGGCGCGTACATCGTCTGGGAGGACCGCGGTTCCCGGCTGGCGAACGGATTCGTCCGGCGGGTGCGGAATGATGGGAGCCTGGAGCCTTCGTGGCCCGCGGAAGGAATCCCCGTGTGTGACGGGGACTGGGCCCGCTACGCCACCACGGCCATCTCCGACGATCAAGGCGGCGTCTACGTCGCCTGGCTGGACGATCGCAGCCCTCCCCCCGATTCGGCGAGCATCTTCGGCGTCTATCTGACGCGCATCTCCTTCGGCGGGAGGGTGCCCGGCTGGAGCTCGGGCGGCACGCCCCTGTGCCTGGGTCCCTGCGCCTTCGAGCCCATCGCGCTCGCCCATGACACATTCGGCGGCGTGTTCGCCGCTTGGAGTGAGGCGGGCGGAACTCGCGTGATGCACCTGGAGGCGGATGGCCGGCGGTCGATCGGTTGGCCTGCGAGCGGGATATCCCTCGCGGGAAGGTGCAGTGGCCTCGCCCCTGACGGTCAGGGGGGTGGTTTCGTCTCGACGAGTCTCTCTCTCTACCATCTCGGCTACAGCGGAGGCACGGTCCCGGGCTGGCCCGCCGGGGGTCTCGCGGTCGCGCCCTACCCGGTCGTCGGCGGGTCATTGGTATCCGATGACTCCGGCGGCGTCTATTGCGTCTGGTCGCAGATGGCCGTCCCTCGAGACACCACCGATGGCGTGTACGCCCAGCGGATTCGTTTCGACGGAGCGACGGCCGGCGGCTGGCCCGACCACGGCGTCCGCTTGAGCCCGTTCCCCGCCGACCAGATTTCCTCGTTCTGGGTCTCCGGCGGCGCCATCGCCGCATGGGCAACCGGGCCGTACGCACCCGATCGCATCTTGGCTCAGCGTGTGGAACGCGGAGGCATCACGCCCAGCTGGCCACCCGAAGGACTGCTGCTCGGCGATCTTTCCGGATCCACCAAGCCGTGCGGAATCTCGGATGGCGGCGGGGGAGCCTTCATCGCCTGGGACCATCGCGAAGTGAACGGAGGGCGGTTCGCGTCCCTGCAGCACGTGCTCGCGGATGGGCATCTCGCGATCGCGTGGCCGGCGGGAGGAATTCCTTTGAGCTCCGACCAGGGCTCCAGCAGAAGCCCATTCCTGGCCGGGTTCGCCGGCCCGGAGATCGCGGCGTGGGTGAGCCCGTCCGGCGGCGCCGAGAACGTCGTCCGCGCCGCGCGCGTGACCGATATCGGACCCTCGATCACGGCCGTGCGTGCGCTCTGTCCCGTGCCGCGGCCCGACGGTCTGCGGGTGCAGTGGATCGTGGCCGCGCAGAGCCCGCTGGATCTCACGGTCGAACGGGAGGACCGACTGGGATGGAGCCCGATCGGGACGTTGCGGGCGGCGTTTGGAATCGTGGGATTCACGGATACGCAGGTGCGGCCCGGGATGACCAACCATTACCGCCTTTCGCTCATCGTCGCGGGGGGTCAGGCAAGCTTCGGCGAGGTGACCGTGACGGTCCCGCTCCCCTCCCTCCAGATACGAGCAACGCCTGCGAACCCGGCGCGTGGCGCGCTCGGTGCCGAGGTGCAGCTGCCGAACACGGCTCCGGCCATCTTGGAGCTGTTCGACGCGCGCGGGCGGCTCCTGGAGCGTCAGGAGATCGCGGGAGGCGCGCCGCGGGTCGAGCAGTACCGACTGGGCGGCGGGCGCCGCCTGTCCTCGGGCGTCTATTTTCTCCGGCTGACTCAGCTGGGCGAGAGCGCGTCGAAGCGGGTGGTCTTCCTCCGATAACGAAAACGCCCGGGTCGCTGCACCCGGGCGTCATGTTTCCGCAAAGCTGGAGTGTTGGGGCGTGCCTTCTAGACCGCCTGGGACTCGAGGATCGAAATGCCCGCGGCCGTGTCGATCTCGCGGCGGAGCGCGAAGCCGGACGCGCGAAGGAGCGCCTCGTATTCCTTGAGGGTGCGCTGCCGTCCCCCGAGCAAGGTGAGCATGTGGATGTCCAGGACCTTCGACCAGTGCGGACCGGGGTCGTCCGGAATGATCTCCTCCATGAGGAGAAGGGTCGCGCCTGTCGGGGCGGAGCGTCGAATCGCCGAGAGGATCTGGGACGACTGCGAATCCGGCCAGTCGTGAATGATCTCCATGACGAGGTACGTGTCGCACTCGGGAAGCGGATCCTTGAAGAAATCGCCCCCGTGAAGCGCGAGGCGTTCCGTGGCGATGTCGGCGACGTCGGCGATCACGTGCGGCAGATCGAAGAGGACCCCCTTGGCGCGCGGCGAGGATTGAAGCACGGCCTGGAGAAGGTGCCCGCGCCCTCCGCCGATGTCCCCGATGCGCTCGGACTTCGAGAAATCGTAGGACGAAACGATCGCCGGCACCTGAGCCCGCGCCTTCGCGGCCATGGCCGCGTTGAATACCGCGCTTTCGTCGGGGTGTGCGGCGAAGTGCTTCCAGAACCCGCCCGGTAACGTCGTCTCCAGCGCCGGCCGTCCCGTTCGGATGGCATGTTCCATCGAGCCGTAGGCCGTCCAGTTCAACGAAAGGCCGAACATGCGCGCGAGCGGCCGCGCGGACTGGGGATGGTCGGAGCGCAGGAGACGGGATCCGGGTGAGTGGCGATACTTGCCGTGCTCCGATTCGAAGATTCCGTGGGCGGAAAGAAGCCGGAGCAGGCGGTCGAGAGCGTCCGGATCCGCTCCGACCGAGCCGGCCAGCTCGGACGCCGAGCGAGCGGTTTCCCCCAGGGCATCCGCGACGCCGAGATCCGCGATCACGTGGAGCCCCCGGGACAGGCAGTATCCGGCATAGATCTGCCGCAGGGACTCGAAGGGGTTCGGCGGTTCGGCGGCCACGCCGCGCCGTTCCGCGGATTGCGGCTCGGCGGTGCTGCTCACTGAATCACAAGCCCCATCGCGAAGCCGTCATAGCCCTTCACGCCGACCGTCTGGATCGCCGTGGCGCTGACGCGCGGCTCCGCGGCCATCGCCTCGAGCACGCGCCGCGAGCCGACCACGTTCGCGTCGGAGTTCGACGCGTCCGCCACCCCGCCGTCTCGGACCACATTGTCCACGACGATGATGGTGCCGACGCGCGAGAGCTTGAGGGCCCACTGGAAGTAGTCGGTGCCGCTCGGCTTGTCGGCGTCGATGAAGACGAGGTCGAACGGCCCCGCGCCCTCTTCGACCAGTCGCGGCAACGTATCGAGCGCGCGGCCGACGCGCACGTCCACGACTCGCTCGAGTCCGGCGCGCAGCAGGTTGGCGCGCGCCACCTCGGCGTGCTTCGGGTCGATTTCCAAGGTGATCAGGCGTCCTCCGGGACGGAGCGCCTTGGCCATCCAGATCGTGCTGTAGCCGCCGAGCGTGCCGATCTCGAGGATCGACCGCGCGCCCCGCATCAGCGCGAGCAGGTGGAGCATCTTCCCTTGGAGCGGCGAAACCTGGATGGCCGGGAGTCCCGCGCGTTCGCTGGAGCGGACGGCTTCCTCGAGCACCGGATCGTCCGGCAGGAGGACTCCGCTGAGATAGGTGTCGACGGCGGACCAGGATGATTGCGTCGGTGTCTCGGTCGGCATGGCAGTCTCCCCCCTGAACGCCTGTTTTGAGGGCGTAAGAATAGCGCGGAAGCGGCTCTTCGCCAACAGACGCGTTCAGCCCCTCAGAGCCGCCGCAGATCCTCCACCACCACCGACGTGACCCCATACTCCTGCTGCACCTGGCCGGTGATCAGGAAGGGCTGATTCCCCGCGAGCAGGTGACAGACGCGGTCGTACACCTTGGGGAAGAAGGTGGCGTCGTAGAGCGCGGTCGTGTCCTCGAAGCCGACGAACTCCATGAGCCGCTCGTGCTTGTCGTGGACCAGCTTGGACGTGACGTGCCATCCCAGGAGCTTCACGCGGCGGCCGACGTGCCGGTCGAGATCCTTGCCGGCGACGATGCCGCGCCCCCGCATGGCCCGCTCGTAGGGCTCCAGCGGATGCGCGCTCACGAGAAACCCCAGCGTCTCGATCTCGTGGCGGAGCATCGTCGGGCGGTCATAGGGCTCCGCGCGTGGGACGGCCGGGGCGGCCGGCGCGAAGAGATCGTCGGTGCCGGTGGCCCGCGCGGAAACGGCCGCCTCGTCCAGGTACAGCTCCCACAGCAACTCCGCGCGCGTGCGCCCGCGCGCGATCGAGTCGCACGCCCCCGACTTGACCAACCGTTCCAGGTCCGCCACGTGCAGCCGCGCGCGGCGGCGGAGGTCGTCGAAGGAGGCGAACGCGCCGCCCGCCTCGCGCGCCTCGAGCAGCGCGCGGGTCGCATCGGTGCGAAGCCCTTTCACCTGCATGAGCCCGACGCGCACTTCGCGCGCGCGACCTGTGTACTCCCCCGAGCTCGCGTTCACGTCCACCGGCAGCACGCGGAGCCCCATGCGCCGCGCCTCCGACACGTAGGCGAACGCGTCGTAATAGCCCCCTTGGTTCGAGATCACGGCCGCGATGAACTCGGCGGGGTGGTGCGCGCGGAGCCATCCCGAGCGGAAGGAGACCATCGCATAGGAGGCGCTGTGCGGCTTGCAGAAGGAGTAGCCGGCGAAGGAAAGGATCATGTCCCAGACCTTGTCGATCACCTCGCGCGCGACGCCGCGGGAGGCGGCTCCGGCGTAGAAGTCGGCCATGTGCGCCCGCAAAGGCTTCACGGGGCGCTTGTGGCCCAGCGCCTTCCGGATCTGCTCCGCCTGCGCGAGCGGGAGCCCCGCCAGCTCCATGGAGACCTTCGTCACGTCCTCCTGGTAGCACATGATCCCGTAGGTCTCGTCGAGCGTGTGGCGGAGCGCGGGATGGAGCGGCTGGTAGGCGCCGCCGTGCAGGCGCCGGAGGTATTCGTTGATATACGAGTTCGCGGCGGGGCGGATCATGGACGAATGGATCACGAGGTGATCGAAGTCGCCGCGCGCGGCCTTCCGCTGGAGCTGGCGCATCGAGGGGGACTCGGCGTAGAAGACGCCGATCGTGTCCCCTTCGGCCATCAACTTCTGCGTCGCGGGATCGTCGATCGGGTTCCACGTCCGTTCGTCGATCCGGAGCCCGGTGTTTCGCTCCACCGCGGCCACGGCGTCCCGGATCACGGCGAGCGACCGGTTCCCCAGCAGGTCCATCTTCACCAGGCCGAAATCCTCGGTCTGGTCCTTCTCCCACTGCACGATCGGGACCCCCTTGGGCGCGATCTCGACCGGGACGTGGTTCGAGAGCTCGTCGGGGACGAGCACGATGCCGCCGCTGTGCACGGCCAGGTGCCGCGGGTGCCCCTCGAGCGCCTGTGCCTGCGCCAGGATCTCGGGCCAGGGGGGCTCGAAGTCCACGTCGCGAAATCGGGGCCTCCGCTGCATCCCCTCGATCGGGTCCTCCTGCCCCCAGTGACCCTGCAGGCGGCGGGTCACGTTCATGATCTCGGCCTCGGGCAGGCCGTAGACCTTGGCGATCTCGTGGATCGCGCCGCGCTGCTGGAAGCCGACGTGGTTCGCGACCATCGCCGCGCGCACGGGGGCTCCGTTCTCGGCGAGCACGTCGAGCTGGATCTGGTCGCGCTCGTCCCAGGCGAAGTCCACGTCGATGTCGGGCGGGTCCTTGCGCTCGGGCGAGAGGAAGCGCTCGAAGAACAGGTTGTGTCGCACCGGATCGACGTGGGTGATGCCGAGCAGATAGGCCACGATGCTCGCCGCGCCCGACCCGCGGCCGCAGATGCGCGGCGTGCGCGACGTGATCGCCTCCACGATCAGGAAGTAGTCGGAGAAGCCCTTCTCGCGGATGATCGCCAGCTCGCGGTCCAGCCGCGCGCGCACCTCGGGCGCGGGCCGCTTGCCGTAGCGGTGCACGATCCCCGCCTCGCAGCGGGCGCGCAGGATCGCGAACGCCTCTCCCTTGTCGAGCGGGTACGACGGAAAGACGGTGCGCCCCATCTCCCAGTCCACGCCGCACTCCTCGCCGAGGCGCGCGGCATTCTCCAGCGCCTCGGGCGCGTGGGCGAGCCGCGCCTCCATGGCGGCGGCCGAGGCGAAGACGCGGCCGATCTCGGCCGTGTCGTCGGGCGGCACGCGCTCGAGCGTCGTGTTGCGGTCGATGGCGCGCAGGATCTGGTGCAGGCGGCGCGACTCGGGACGCGTGAAGTGCGCGTCGTTCGTGGCCACGCAGGGAATGCCCCGCCCGCGCGCCCAGGTCCGGAGCGGCCGGTCGCCGCGCCCCGGGACCAGCTCGGCGTACACCGATACCGAGTCGCGAAGCGACTCGAGTAGCCTGCGATCCTCGGAGAGGAGCACGAGGTCCGTGGCGTTCCGCCGCACCGCGCGTTCGATCGAGAACTCCGAGTCCAGATGCCGCGCCGTGATCACGTGGCAGAGCGACGCGTAGCCCGACCGGCCGCGCGCCAGCAGCACCGCGCGGCCGCGTCCGCCCGGCGCGGCGTGCGAGGCCTCCTTCTCGAGGATCTCCGCGCCGGCGATCGGCGTGAGCCCGGTCTCGGCGCACATCTGCCGATAGAACACGAACCCATAGAGCGCGTTCGTGTCGGTGAGGGCGAAGCGGTCCATGCCGTGCGCGCGGGCGGCGGTGATCAGAGCCTCGATCGGCTCCGGCCCGCGCATCATCGAGTAGTGGCTATGGACGTGCAGATGGACGAAGCGCGACACCGAGGGCCATCCAGGAAGCGGGCACGAGCGCGTCCGTGCCCCGTCGGCGGCGGAGCCGGTCGAGCGCGGCCTCGAAGTCGGCCGCGCGGCCCCGATCCGGGACGACGTCGGGCCACAGCGCGAGCTGCTCCGCCCGCGCCGCGTCCTCCCACGCGGCGAGCCGGATGCGCCGCACGCGCACCCGCCGCGTGAGCGCGTGGTCGAGCAGCGCGACCGCGGCGGCGCCGAGCGCGCGCTCGCCGGAAATCCCCTCTCGAATCACCCGCCGGGCGCGGCC
>DATJEJ010000030.1:0-9887 GCA_035496795.1 Candidatus Omnitrophota bacterium | reverse complement strand
TCCCTCCTTCAAGAGCCGCATCGCTTCCCGCTCGAACTTCTCGAACAGCTCGAAAAGGAGCGCGGGGTCGGACTTCTCGAAGTTGAACCGGCACCACTCGATCTCCCCCTGGAGGAAGAGATCGTTCCAGGTGTGCTCGCGGGACCACTGGAGATCCATGATCCGCTCGACCCCCTGCAGGTAGCAGGCGATCCGCTCGATGCCGTAGGTAATCTCGGCCGTGACCGGCTCCAGGTCGTAGCCGCCCGACTGCTGGAAGTAGGTGAACTGGGTGATCTCCTGCCCGTCCAGCCAGACCTCCCAGCCCAGGCCCCAAGCGCCCAGCGTGGGCGATTCCCAGTCGTCCTCGACGAAGCGCACGTCGTGCCTGGCGAGGTCGATGCCGATGTGGCGCAGGCTCTGGAGATAGACGTCGAGCACGTCGGCCGGCGCCGGCTTCAGCGCGACCTGGTACTGGTAGAAGTTCTGGAGCCGGTTGGGATTCTCGCCGTAGCGGCCGTCCTTGGGGCGGCGCGAGGGCTCGACGTAGGCGGCCCTCCATGGCTCGGGGCCGAGCACGCGGAAGAAGGTCGCGGGATTGAACGTGCCCGCGCCCACCTCGCCCGCGTACGGCTGGACGAGGGTGCACCCCTGGTCCGACCAGAACTGCTCCAGCCGGAGCAGGATCTCCTGGAACGTCTGCGGCTTCTTCCCTTCGGTCACCGGGCCCCCTCCGCGTAGCGCGCCATCGCCTCGCCGACGCGCTGGGCGCGCAGCCCCTCGAAGCGCTCGAGATGCGAGGTGAGGAACCGCTCGATCGCGCGGGCGATCTCCACGGTCGGATAGCGCTCCATGGCCCAGCCCGCCATCGACTCCAGCGGATGCTCGGCCAGGGCGAGCAGGGTCCGCCGAGCCTTCTCGGACAGGCGGAACGCGCCGCCGTCGTTCCCGCAGGGCTCGCCGCAGAGAAGGCCGCCCTTCTGCGGGTGGAACAGGCCCCCCTGGGCGAGCGGAGCGCGGCACTCCAGACAGGACGAGAGCTCCGGCGCGTAGCCGAGACGGCGGCAGGCCTGGACCTCGAACGCGCGGAGGATCGCCTCCAGCGCGGGCGGCGGCGCCGTGCTCATCGCGCCGAGCGTCTCGACGGCGAGGTCGATCAGCTCGGGGTCCCCCGCCTCGCCGTAGGCGGCGCGCTCCAGGAATTCCAGCACCGACCCCGCCCGCGCGAAGCGGTCGGGGTCCTCCCAGAGCGAGGGCCAGAAGGCGACGATGTCGGCCTTGGACAGGAGCTGGAGGTCGCGCGTGAGCTTGCGATAGACGACCGCGGCGATCGAGACCCCCGGCTCCAGCGCGGCGCCGAAACGGCTCTTGGGCCCGCGCGCTCCCTTGGCGACGCAGCGGAGCAGCCCGAAGTCGCGCGTGAACAGGGTCACGATCAGGCTGGTCTCGCCCAGGCGGTGGGAGCGCAGGACGAGAGCGTCGGTCTGGACGATGGCCACTCTAGCGCCCCTTCTCCAGCGTGGCGCGGGCGTCCGGCTCCGGACGTGGGACCTCGGCGCCGGGAATTGCGTCGAGGGGAACGACCGCGCCCGCCGAGACCACGATCTTGATCGCCTGGTCCACCCGCATCGTCGTCGCAATGACCAGCTCCTCCGGGTAATAGAGGAGCGGCCCCGTCGTGGGATTGGGCGGCGTGGGGAGGAAGATGCCCCGAAGCGGCTTCCCCGCCGCGTCCGACAGGGACACCGGCGCGTTCGACGTGGCCAGTCCGATGGAGTAGACGCCGGGAATCGGGAAGGGCACGAGCACGACCTGGTTGAAGGCGATCTTGCGGTCGCCGAGGACCGCGGTGCCGATGTCCTTGACCGTCGAGTAGAGCCCGCGCAGGAGGGGGATCCGGAGGAGCCCCGTGTCGACCAGCTTCCCGAGGCGACGCCCCACGAAGTTCTCCGCCAGGGCGCCCGCGAACATGATGATCACGATGACCGTGAGGAAGCCCAGCCCCGGCACGCCCCCCGGCCGGATGTAGCCGCCGCGCAGCGTCGTCCCGAGCATGTGATCCACCCAGGTGAACAGGCGCCAGACGACGTAGCCCGTGATCGCGACCGGCGCGAGCACGAGGAGCCCGGTGAGGAAATGGGTGCGCAGGCGGGAGATCATGAGCTTGAGAAGATATCACGACGCGGCCTACAGAGTCCCGACGAGCTCCGACAATCCCCGCATCGTCCGCCGCTGCTCCGCCCACATCTTCTTCTTCTGGGACGCGGTGTGATGGTCGTGGCCGAGCAGATGCAGGATTCCGTGCACCGTGAGATGCGCCACTTCGCGCCCGAACGGCCACCGGGCGGAGCGCGCCTGGGCCCGCGCGGTGTCGAGCGAGATGTAGATCTCCCCCAGGAACACCGCGGCATGGGGGTCCGCCAGGGCCTCGGGATCGGCCAGCGGAAAGGAGAGAACGTCCGTCGGCTTGTCCACCTCGCGGAAATCGCGGTTCAGCTGCCGTACGGCCGCGTCGTCGGTGAGCACGATGGAGACCGAGGCGCGCGGGCGTCCCAGGAGGCGCAGCGCCTCCTTCGCCAGCCTCCTAAGAGTGGTCGATCTTAAGCCGGGACTTCTCTCCGTGCACGATACCGAGGTCGGCGGGACGGCGGCGCTCTTCGTTCGCCGGGCTCCCCGGGTAGTGGACGCGCGCGTGGAAGAGCGCGGTGAGGATGGGGATGAAGCTCTCGCGGATGTTCGCGAGATCTTCGAACGTGATCGGGCTTTCATCGAGCTGGCCGTCCTTGACCCTCGCGTCGAGGATCCGGGTCACGACGCCGCGGATCCGGCTGGGCGTGGGCTCGGTGAGCGAACGCGCCGCCGCCTCGACCGAGTCGGCGAGCATGAGCACCGCGGTCTCCTTGGACCGCGGCTTGGGGCCGGGATAGCGGAAGTCGCGCTCCTCGATCTCGCGCTCGGCGTTGGGCGCCTTCGCCGCGTTGAGCGCCTTCTGGTAGAAGAAGCTCATCAGCGTCGTGCCGTGGTGCTCCTGGATGCCGTCCACGATCGCGCGGGGCAGCTTCTCCTTGCGCGCGATCTCCGCCCCCTCGCGCACGTGCGATTCGATGATGAGGCACGACATGGTCGGCGAGAGCTTCTCGTGGCGGTTTCGCGCGCTCGACTGGTTCTCGACGTAGTACTCCGCCTTGTCGATCTTGCCGATGTCGTGATAGTAGGCGCTCACGCGCGCGAGCAGCGGATTGCCGCCGATCGCCGCCGCGCCCGCCTCGGCCAGGCTACCCACGACCAGGCTGTGATGGTACGTGCCGGGCGCCTCCAGCATGAGCCGGCGCAGGATCGGCCGGTTCAGGTCGGCCAGCTCGA
This sequence comes from Candidatus Omnitrophota bacterium, assembly GCA_035496795.1. Classification (GTDB taxonomy): domain Bacteria; phylum Eisenbacteria; class RBG-16-71-46; order SZUA-252; family SZUA-252; genus DASQJL01. The sequence continues at coordinate 6,545 of DATJEJ010000030.1, read as the reverse complement.
GCAGCGTGATGTCCGTGGTCGCCGAGAAGAGGCTCTCGAGGAGCGGCAGGAGGATGGTCACGACGAGCACCGAGCCGAACCCCGAGACCACGCCCCAGAGCGACCGGCGGAGCAGGACGTCCCAGCGCGCGCCGTCCACCAGCCCCATGGCTCCGATCGCGACCATGTAGGCCACCGCCACGACGAGCATCGGCCGGTAGAAGTCGCGCCGCCGGCGCACGCCGGTGGCCGATCCGATCGCCGCGATGCCCGCGAGCGCGCTTCCCGTCAGGAACGGGAGTCCCAGGCCGAACACGACGCCCGTGAAGAGCGAAGCGGTGAAGGTCGCGGCGAACGCGAGCGCGTTGCCCCAGAGGAGCGCCGCCGTGAGCGAGAGGATCGTGATCGGGATCAGCATCTCGTAGCCGCGGAGCTGGTTCACCACGACCCACCCCACGCTCATCACCAGCGCGGTCAGGATCGCCAGCAGGAAGAGATGGGGCGTCTCGCGGTAGACCGCCGGGTGGTGCAGCTTCACGTAGCCCAGGAAGCCGATCACCAGGAACGCGAGCAGCACCACGCGGCCCAGCACCGTGGCGACTCCCTCGCGCCAGTTGTTCTCCGCGTGCATGCGGCTCCGCCACGCGCGCAGCGATTCCAGCTTCCGGATATCGTCGGCGGTGGCGAGCTCGTGGCTGCCGATGATCTTCTCGTCCTTGCGCACGAGCCCGTCGTAGGGATTCACCGCGTCGCGCGCTTCGGACCGGAGCCGCTCGGTCGTGGACGCCTCGTACCGGAGATTGGGCCGCACCGCGACGTCCAGCAGCTCCTGGAGCGCCTGCGTCGCCTCGGGGCGGCTCGGGAACGCCCGCTGCCCTTCGTCCCAAGCGCGGTCGCGCAGGGTGGTGGGGTCGGCGAGGGTCGACCAGGGCTTGTCGAAGCGCATGCCGTCGCGCTCGAGCGCGATGCCGTTGGCGTCGGTCGCGGCCTTCGCGCTCTCGAGATCCGGCAGCACGCCGTTCCCGTAGACGGTCTCGGCGATGCCGCGCGCGAGCACCAGGATCCGCTTGCCGTCCGGCCCCGAGAGGGCCCGGGCGCCCTCGGCCGAGAGGCCCAGGGACTGGAGGCGCCAGCCGCTCCGCTCGCCGGGGCCGCCCTCGGAGGTGCGGAGCGAATCGAGGAGGTCGGTCGTCCCCCGCGCCGCGGCGGGATCCACGGAATAGACGGGGGCCACGCCCCGCGCCGCGAGCGTCTGCTCATGGCGGAGCACCGCGCGGTCCTTGAGGAGATAGAACTGGAACGGCGCGATCAGGTCCCGCTTGGCGGGAAAGCCCTCGCGCAGCGTCATGACCTCGAAGGCGGGGTCGCGCGGCACCAGGAAGCAGGCGAACGCGAGGAAGCCCGCGAAGAGGGCGGCGCGCCGGATCTTGGGCCCGAAGCGCTTCGCCCAGCGCGAGGACGGCGAGCGCCGCTCCTTGCGTTTCGGCTCGAGGATCTGTAATCGGTCTGGCATTGGGTCGCTCCGCCGGTCAGGCGGCGCGATCAGCCTCCTTCACCGCCGCGCTTCTGCTCGCGGCCGTTCTCTTCGTGCTCCTCGAAGGCGCGGATGATCTCGCGCACCAGATGGTGGCGCACCACGTCGCGCTCGTTCAGGTAGACGAACGAGAGGTCGTGCACGCCCTTCAGGATGTTCTGCACCTCGACCAGCCCCGAGACCATGCTCGCGCCCAGGTCGATCTGCGTCACGTCGCCGGTGATGACGGCCTTGGAGCCGTAGCCCAGGCGCGTCAGGAACATCTTCATCTGCCCGAGCGTCGTGTTCTGGGCTTCGTCCAGGATCACGAAGGCGCTGTTCAGCGTGCGGCCCCGCATGTAGGCGAGCGGCGCCACCTCGATCACGCCCAGGTCCAGGAACCGGCGGATCTTCTCGTAGGAGAGGAGATCGTTCAAGGCGTCGTACAGCGGCCGAAGATAGGGGTCCACCTTCTCCTTCATGTCGCCGGGAAGGAATCCCAGGCTCTCCCCGGCCTCGACCGCCGGGCGCACGAGCACGATCCGCTCGACCTGCCGCGACTTGAGCGCGCTCACCGCCGCCGCGACCGCCAGGTAGGTCTTGCCGGTCCCGGCCGGGCCGATCGCGAACACGATGTCGTGCCGCTGGAGGGCGGCGACGTAGCGCGCCTGCCCCAGCGTCTTCACGCGCACGGTGCGCTTGTCGAAGGAGAAGAGCACGGGCCGCTCGTACAGCGTGCGCGACTCCTCGCGGTCTCCGGCGTCGGTCAGTCCGATGAAGTTATGGACGTCGTGCTCCTCGAGCACGGCGCCGCGCCGGACGAGATCGGAGAGCGTGGTCAGGATCGCGCTCACCTCGTCCACCGCGGCCGGGTCCCCCTTCACCGCGAGCTTCCCCTCGCGATAGGTCACGTGCACCGGATAGCTCCGCTCCACCAGCCGGAGGTTTGCGTCATTGCGTCCAAACAGGGAAAGCGGGTCGACGCCCTCGATATCCACGGAGCGCGTCGTTTCGTCCTTGGCGGGATTCGTCATCGAGGAATGCTGAGCTCCTGTCCGGGAAAGATGCGATCGGGGTCGCGCAGGGCGCCCCGGTTCGATTCGTAGATGCGGCGCCATTCCGCGCCGTTGCCGTAGACCTCTTCGCGGCTGCTGATGCGCCAGAGCGAATCGCCCGGGCGCACGCTCCAGCGGCTGGTTCCGTCCCTGGGAGCCGGCCGCGGCCGCACGTCCGCCCCGCCGCACCAGGTCGGACAGGGTCGTCAGGATCGCGCTCACCTCGTCCACCGAGGCGGGGTCGCCCTTCACGGCCAGCTTCCCCTCGCGGTAGGTGACGTGCACCGGGTAGCTCCGCTCCACCAGCCGGAGGTTCGCGTCGTTGCGTCCAAACAGGGAAAGCGGGTCGACGCCTTCGATATCCACGGAGCGCGTCGTTTCGTCCTTGGCGGGATTGGTCATCGAGGAATGCTCAGCTCCTGTCCGGGAAAGATGCGATCGGGGTCGCGCAGGGCGCCCCGGTTCGATTCGTAGATGCGGCGCCATTCCGCGCCGTTGCCGTAGATCTCTTCGCGGCTGCTGATGCGCCAGAGCGAATCGCCCGGGCGCACGCTCCAGCGGCTGGTTCCGTCCCTGGGAGCCGGCCGCGGCCGCACGTCCGCCCCGCCGCGCGAGGCGAGCAGGGTCCGGATATTCTGCTCCCGCCGCGCGGCCTCCGCCAGAACCGAATCCACCTCGCCGCCCAGCGCCGCGCGGCGCGACTTGACCTCCGCCAGCGAGGCCTCCGATTCGCGGATCTCGTCCTGGTACAGCGAGTCCTGCATGGCGAGCTCGTTGCAGTAGTCGTCGCGCTGATCGCGGCTCAGCCGGGAGAATTCCTTGTCCGAGTAGTAGTCGCCCAGCGAGGCGTCCGCGACGCGAAGCACGGGCTTGCCGCACCCGGCCGCGCCTCCGGCGAGAAGGCCCGCCACCACCCACGGGAGCGCGCGCTTCATCAACGCCTCTTCCGGGAAGCGGGCCCGGCCCGCGAGGCGGCTTGGGTCAGCGAATCTTCGAGGGCCTTGGCTGCTTGGATGCGGGAAGCCGCCTCCTCGCGTCGGGCCTCCAGCGCGGAAGCCTCCTCCGAGGCCTGGCCCAGATCCCGTTGCAGCGCTTCGGATTGCTTCCGATGGGCATCCAGGATCGAAGCCGGCGTCGGGCAGGGAGCGTTGGCGTGGCCGCATCCCGAGACGAAAGCCCAGGCCAGGATCGCCAGGAGCCCTGCCGAGGCCCAAGGACGGGCGGACGAAGGCCGGGCGGGCGGCCAATCGCTGCCGGCCAGGGGGGCGCCGGATGCGACCGGCGCCGCCAGGGGCGGGCCATCGCTCCGGACAGGGTTCTCTGGAAGTAACCGCTTGGGTATCAATAAAATAAGTTGGTCGCAGGCCCTGGAAGGGGGCGCGCGCTGCCTCCGATGACGGTAGGGATACGCGGGCGGCGAGTCAAGGGGGCCGCCCCGCCCGGGGGATCAATGCAGGAGGGATGCCACCGGGGGCCTCAAGAGGGCGGGCGGAGCACGCCGCCGGCCCAGGACCCGGTCAGTCCAGGACGGGCCGGATCTTCAGCTCGCGCAGGTCCGCCGGATCCACCGGCGCGGGCGCGCCGTCCATGAGCGACGTGGCGCTCGCGGTCTTCGGAAAAGCGATCGCGTCGCGGATCGAGTCACCGCCGTGGAACAGGACCACCAGCCGGTCCAGCCCGAGCGCGATCCCTCCGTGCGGCGGGGCGCCGTACTCGAAGGAATCGAGCAGGAAGCCGAACTTGGCGGCCAGCTCCTCGGGCTGCATCCCAATCACGCGCATCACGCGCTCCTGGATGTCCTTTCGATGGATCCGGATGCTCCCCGAAGCGAGCTCGTTCCCGTTCGCGGCCAGGTCGTAGAGCTGGCCGTGCACGCGGCCCGGATCGGAGTCGAGGTGCGCCAGGTGCTCGTCGAGCGGCATCGTGAAGATGTGGTGCGCCGGCGCCCACCCCTGGTGCGCCTCGTCCCACTCGAAGAGCGGGAACTGGTGCACCCAGACGAAGCGGAAGTCGTGGGGGTCCAGCGTGAACTTCTGGTTTCCGATCTGCGTGCGCAGGAACCCCAGCGCGCGCTGCGCCACGGCGCGGACGCCGCCGACCAGGAGGAGGAGCGATCCGTCCGCGGCGTCCGCGGCATGGATCAGCGCCGTCGCCAGGTCGCCCGGGAAGTGCTTCCCCACGCCGCCGTCCAGAGCGCCTCCCTTGACGCGCGTCCACGCGAGGCCGCCCATGCCCATCTGCTTCGCCGCCGCCTCCCACGCGTCGATCTCCTTCCGCGACGCGCCCGCCTGTCCCGGCACGGCCAGCGCCGCGGTCATGCACCGCGGCGCCGCGGCGGCGGTCGCGCGGAAGACCTCGAACGCGCTCGCGCCCGCGGCGGCGGTGACGTCCTTGATCTCGAAGGGAATCCGGAGATCGGGCTTGTCGGTGCCGTAGCGCTCCATCGCCTCGCGATAGGTGATCCGCGGAAACGGAACCGGGAGAGGGCGGGCCAGGTCGCGCCGGAAGACGCTCTCGAGCATCCCTTCCACGATCGCGAAGACGTCGTCCTCGGTCGGGAAGGACATCTCGAGGTCGATCTGGGTGAACTCGGGCTGGCGGTCGGCGCGCAGGTCCTCGTCGCGCAGGCAGCGCGCGATCTGGAAGTAGCGGTCGAAGCCCGCGACCATGAGGATCTGCTTGTAGAGCTGCGGCGACTGCGGAAGCGCGTAGAACTTGCCGGGGTGGAGCCGCGCGGGCACCACGTAGTCGCGCGCCCCTTCCGGCGTCGGCTTCACGAGAAGCGGCGTCTCGATCTCGAGGAAGTTCTGATCCGAGAGGTACTCGCGCACGCTCCGGGTCAGCCGGTGGCGGAAGACGATGGAGTCGCGGAGGGCGGCGCGGCGCAGATCGAGGTAGCGGTACTTGAGCCGCAGGTCCTCGGACGCCGTGGTGACCGCGTCGTCGATCGGGAACGGCGGCGTCTTGCTGGTGTTCAGGACCGCCAGCGTGTCGGCCTCGAGCTCGATGCCGCCGGTGGAAAGGTCGGGGTTCTCGCTTCCTTTCGGGCGCTTCAGCACCGTGCCCTCGACGAGCACCACCCACTCGCTTCCGATCTCGCGCGCGCGGAGCATCGTCGCCTCGTTCAGGGCCTGCGGGCGGAACACGACCTGCGTGATCCCGTAGCGGTCCCGCAGATCCAGGAAGAGCACGCCGCCGTGGTCGCGCACGCGGTGCGCCCATCCCATGAGGAGCGCGCGCTTGCCGGCGTCCTCGGGGCGGAGGTCGCCACAGGTGTGCGTGCGCCGGCGGCCGGCGAGCGGTTCGATCATGACCGGGGAGCGTGCGTCTCGAGGAAGGTCCGGAGCGCCGCGACGTCCCTCTGTTTGGGCTCGTCGGATCCCTGCTTCATGTTCCGCAGCGAATATCCGTCGCCGTCGGCCGGCACGAAGACGGCGTAGCGGGCGCCGAGCTTGGAGGCCCACTTCATCTGCGCGCCCGCGCTCTTGCCGGTGACGTCCGTCACGACCGTGAGCCCGCTCCCCCGGAGGCCCGCGTCCGGCGGCGTAGCCGGAGCGCCCGGCGCGGGAACGCCCCGCAATTCGCGTGCGAGGGCCAGCGCCTCGAGCGCCGCGGCCGGGTCGCGCGAGACGATCACGACCTCCGGCTCGCCGGCGCTTCCAGTCGCGGCGCCGGAGGCGATGAGCAACCGTTCGAGACCGATGGAGAAGCCGAGCGCCGGCACCGGGGGGCCGCCGAACTCCTCGACCAGAAGGTCGTAGCGTCCGCCGCCACCCACCGCGCTCTGCGCGCCCAGCGCGCCCGAGTGCACCTCGAAGACGGTCCGCGTGTAGTAGTCCAGCCCGCGCACCAGCCGCGGCGCGATCTCGAAGGGGATGGAGAGCGCGCGGAGCGCGGCCTGCACCCCCTCGAAGTGCTCGCGGCAGGGATCGCACAGGAAATCGAGCATGCGGGGCGCACCCGCCAGCACCGGCTGGCAGGAGGGCACCTTGCAGTCG
>DATJEJ010000029.1:0-2857 GCA_035496795.1 Candidatus Omnitrophota bacterium | reverse complement strand
TCGGGGTCCTGGGCGCCGTCTTCGGCTTCCTGGGCGTGGCGGCCGGCGCCTTCGGCGCGCACGCCCTTCGTGACACGCTTCCGCCGGACCGGCTCCAGGTCTTCGAGACGGGCGCGCGCTACCAGCTGATCCACGCGCTGGCCCTGATCGCGATCGCGATCGCGCTCGACCGCGCCGTCTCGGGTGCCTTGACCGCGGCCGGCTGGCTCATCGTGCTGGGCCAGGTGGTCTTCGCGGGAAGCCTCTATGCGCTCGCGCTGAGCGGCGTCCGCCTCTGGGGCGCCGTCACGCCGCTGGGCGGCCTCTGCTACCTGGCGGGATGGGTCCTGCTCGCGATCGCCTTCGCGAAGCGCTGAGCTACTCCCCCCGCTCCCGGTCCCACCACTTCGAGAGATTCTTCTCCGGCACGCGCGGCCGGCTGGCGTAGTGCGACGTGTCGTTGAAGAGCATGAGACGGGCGCGGACGGGGCCCTTGAAGTCGAGCACGTTGAGCGCGGCCGGCGCCTGGTCCAGGCGGTCGCGGTATCCGCGCGCGTCGATCCCGAGCAGGCTGGAGAGCACGAGGCGGATGGTCGCCTTGTGGGACACCACGAGAACGCGCGCTCCTTCGTGGCGCGTGACGATCTCCCGGATCACCGGAAGCGCCCGCGCGAGCACCTGGACGCCCGACTCGCCTCCCTCCGGCGCGAACGTGAAGGGGTCGGCCTCCCAGGCCGCGTACTCGCTCCCGAAGCGCGCCTCGACCTCGGTGCGGCTCTTCCCTTCCCAGTGTCCATGCCGGATCTCCCGCAGGCCGTCGCACGCCATCGGCTCGAGGTCCGCCTCGCCGCACGCGGCGCACGCCAGGCGCGCCGTGTCCATCGCGCGGGAGAGCGGGCTCGCATAGACGGCCGCGATCCCCTCGCCCCGAAGGCGCTCACCCAGGAGCGACGCCTGGCGGCGGCCCTCGTCCGAGAGCTCGACCCCCTCGTCTCCGGAAAAGCGGTCCTCGGCCGTCAGCGGTGTGGCGCCGTGCCGGGCGAGGTAGAGGCGCGTCGCTCGACGCTCGGTCATGGGCTTTGGTCCCGGGCGGTTCGCACGCACGTAGGGTAGCGCGATCGGGACCGGCGTGGACTACAGTTAATGGGCAGCACGAGTGCGGCCGATCACCCCGAGCCATGGAGGCCACGATGCACCCCAAGCTGATCCGATTCGCCACCGCGGTCCTGTTCGGCGTCGCCGCCCTGGCGCCCGCGGCGCGCGCCGCCGATCCCGTGGAGAACGACGAGGCCGAGCGGCTCGACAGGGCCCGCGTCGCCTTTCAGGAGATCCGCGACATGAAGGACGAGAACATCCCGCGCCCATTGATGGAGCGCGCCCGCTGCGTCGCCGTCTTCCCCGGCATGGTGAAGGGAGCGCTGGGCTGGGGCGCGCGGGTCGGCAAGGGCGTGATGAGCTGCCGGGACGCTTCGGGCCACTGGGGCCCGCCGATCTTCCTCACGGTGAAGGGGGGCAGCTTCGGGTTCCAGATCGGCGTGGAGAAAGCCGACGTCGTGCTCTTCTTCATGACCGACAAGAGCGCCCGCTCGCTGATGGAGAGCAAGTTCACGCTCGGCGGGAAGGCGGGGCTCGCCGCGGGGCCGGTGGGCCGGACCGCCGAAGCCTCCACCGATCTCAAGCTGGACGCCGAGATCTACTCCTACGCGCGATCGAAGGGGCTCTTCGCGGGGATCTCGCTGGAAGGGGCGCGGGTCGCTCCCGACGAGAAGGCGACCCGCCGCTTCTACGGCCCCACGGCGGACTCGAAGAGAATCCTCCGGGAGCACGCGGCTCCCGCGAATCCGCCCTCCGCACGGGCGTTCGTGGAGGCGCTTCCCTAGCGAGCCGGCACACCCAGCCGACGATTCGCGCTCTTTATCAAACGAATTGCCTAGCGAATTGCCCGATCAATACTTAGACCGCGCACATCGGGCGCGGAGCGGATCGGCCCCGGCTGCCCCTGAACCGCAACGGGGGGCTCCCGCTTCCAAGTCTCTTGTATGGATGCCGATGCCGCCGTTCGCCGCGGCGCCTTGAAGGAGGCGCCTCCCCTGCAGGCAGCCCCGGCCGAGCCGGCCCGGAAGAGGCCGCGCCGGACGAGGATGCTCCTCATCGCCGGGGTCGCCCTGCTCCTGGCCGCGGCGATCGGCGGTTTCTTCTGGCTCTCCTCGCGCGGGCGCGAGGGCACCGACGACGCGCAGGTCGAAGGGCACGTGATCCCCGTCCTCTCGCGCGTGAGCGGCTACGTCCGCGAGGTCCGCGTCGAAGAGAATCAGCGCGTCCGCGCCGGAGATCTCCTGGTCGTGCTGGACGACAAGGACCTGATCGCGCGCCTTCGGAAGGCGGAGGCCGATCTGGCGGTAGCCCGGTCCTCGACCGGCCCCGGCGGCGAAGCCGCGGCCGAAGTGGGCGCGGCGCGGGCCACCGTCGCGCAGGCGCGCGCCGAGGCGGACCGCACCGCGGCGGAGCTCCGCCGCGACAGGGAGCTCGCGTCCCAGGGCGCGATCGCGCGCCAGGAGCTGGACAACGCGGTCGCTGCGGCGCAAGCCGCCCAGGCCGCGCTCCGCGCGGCGCAGAACCGGGCGGAGGCAGCGGTCGCCGGCTCGAGAGGATCGAGCGCCAAGGTCGCGTCGGCCGTGGCGGACCGCGATGAGGCGGCGCTCGAGGAATCCTACGCGCGCATCACGGCGCCGCACGACGGCGTCGTGACCCGGAAGAGCGTCGAGGTGGGACAGCTCGTGCAGCCCGGCCAGGCGCTCCTCGCCGTCGTCCCGCTCCGGGACGTCTGGGTGGTGGCCAACTTCAAGGAAACCCAGCTGGAGGAGCTCGAGCCCGGCGA
>DATJEJ010000028.1:0-2448 GCA_035496795.1 Candidatus Omnitrophota bacterium | reverse complement strand
CAAGCGGGTGCTGGCCTATTCCACGGTCAGCCAGCTCGGATACATGTTCCTCGCGATGGGCGTCGGCGCCTACACGGCCGGGGTCTTCCACCTGATGACGCACGCTTTCTTCAAGGCGCTCCTCTTCCTCGGGGCAGGAAGTGTGATCCACGCGCTCGCCGGCGAGCAGGACATGGACCGGATGGGCGGGCTCAAGGGACACTTGCCCCGCACGCACCTGACCATGCTCCTCGCGACGCTGGCGATCGCCGGCGTCTTCCCGCTCTCGGGCTTCTTCTCCAAGGACGAGATCCTCTGGAACGCGTTCTCTTCCGCGAACGGCGGGCCGCTCGCCGGGAAGCTCCTCTGGGCGGCGGGCCTGATCGGCGCCTTCATGACGGCCTTTTACATGTTCCGGCTCTACTTCATGACCTTTCACGGGACGTCCCGTGTCACCGAGGAGGCAAAGCACCACCTCCACGAGTCGCCCGCCTCCATGACGCTCCCGCTCCTTCTCCTGGCGGTGCTGAGCGCGATCGGGGGCTTCGTGCAGGTCCCGCTCCTCCAGGGAGGACAGCGTCTCGACGCCTGGCTCGAGCCGGTGTTCGCGGACGTGGCGCGCGTGGCGGAGGGTGGGGCACACGCCGTGGCCGCGCACGGCGCGCACGATCCCGGCCTCGAGGTCGCTCTGATGGTGATCTCGCTCGTGGTCGCGCTCTCCGGCATCTTCGTCGCCCACCGGTTCTACGTCGCGGATCCGGCGGCGCCGAAGCGGCTCGCGGAACGGGCCCGGGCCCTCTACAGGACGCTCTTCAACAAGTACTGGATCGACGAGGCCTACGACGCGTGGATCGTTCAGCCGATCCGCCGCGGATCCGAACGGCTGTGGCACGGGTTCGACGCGGCCGTGATCGACGGCGCCGTGAACGGGATCGCGCGGCAGATCGAGCGGGGATCCGCGCTCCTCCGATTGGCCCAGACGGGCTACGTCCAGGTCTACGCGCTGATTCTCACGCTGGGGCTCGTGGTCGTGATCGGCTACCTGGCGCTCCGATGACGCCCGCCGCGACCAACATTCTGGGCGTGCCGATCCTCACGTTCCTGACCTTCTTCCCGACGGTCGGGGCGTTGGTGCTCCTTTTCTTGCCGTCGGCCCGGCCCGCGCTCATCCGCTGGTTCGCCTTTCTGGTCTCCGTGGTCACGTTCCTCGCCTCCATTCCCCTTTGGACGGCGTTCGACGCGGCACGCCGCGGGATGCAGTTCGAGGAGCGCGCGTCGTGGGTGCCGGGACTTGGGATCTCGTACCACATGGGAGTGGACGGGATCAGCATGCTCCTCATTCTCATGACGACGTTTCTGACGGCGATCTCGATCCTGTCGTCCTTCTCCGCGATCACGGATCGCGTGAAGACGTACATGGCGACCCTGCTCGTGCTGGAGACGGGGATGATCGGCGTCTTCGCCGCGCTCGACCTCGTGCTCTTCTACGTCTTCTGGGAAGCGGTGCTGATCCCCATGTACCTGATCATCGGCGTTTGGGGGGGCCCGCGGCGGGTCTACGCGGCGGTCAAGTTCATCCTCTACACGGTGGCGGGGAGCCTCCTCATGCTGGTGGCCATCCTCTACCTCTACTTCTCGTTCCACGCCGCCACGGGCGAGTTCACGTTCGACCTCTTGCGGCTCTACAACACGCCCCTCTCGCACTCGGCCCAGCTCTGGCTGTTCGGCGCCTTCGCGCTCGCCTTCGCGATCAAGGTCCCGATGTTCCCGTTCCACACCTGGCTGCCCGACGCGCACGTCGAGGCGCCGACCGCGGGGAGCGTGATCCTCGCGGGCGTGCTCCTCAAGATGGGGACCTACGGGTTCGTCCGCTTCGCGATGCCGCTCTTCCCGGACGCCGCGCACGAGCTGGCCCCCCTGATGATCCTCCTCTCGGTGATCGGGATCATCTACGGCGCCCTGGTCGCGATGGTGCAGCCCGACATGAAGAAGCTCGTGGCCTACTCCTCGGTGAGCCACCTCGGCTTCGTCATGCTGGGGCTCTTCGCCATGAACACGCAGGGGCTCCAGGGAGGCGTGATCCAGATGATCAATCACGGCCTCTCCACGGGAGCGCTGTTCCTCGCGGTCGGGATCATCTACGAGCGACGCCACACGCGCGAGATCGCGGAGTTCGGCGGGATCGCCGAGATCCTGCCGTGGTTCGCGGCCTTCTTCCTCATCATCTGCCTGTCGAGTCTCGGGCTGCCGGGGTTGAACGGGTTCGTCGGCGAGTTCCTGATCCTGCTCGGCGCGTTCCGCGTGCACCCGAAGGTGGCGGCCATCGCAGCCACGGGGGTGATCCTCGCGGCCGTGTACCTCCTCTGGATGTACCAGCGGGTCATGTTCGGCCCGGTGACGAACGAGAAGAACCGCGGACTTCGCGACCTCTCGCCGCGCGAGTTCTGGACGCTGGTGCCGGTGCTCCTG
>DATJEJ010000027.1:0-2156 GCA_035496795.1 Candidatus Omnitrophota bacterium | reverse complement strand
TCCACGGAGAGGCGCGCTCCGCCGTCGCGCGCCCGTTCGCCGAGAGCGCGCTGGCGCTCGGCGCGACGAGGATGCGGCTCCTGGTCCGCCACATCCTCCCGAACGCGCTGACCCCTGCGATCGTCGGAGCGGCGCTGGGATTCGGCAATGCGATCCTGCTGGAGGCGGGATTGTCATTCCTCGGCGTGGGCGTGCAACCCCCGACCCCGTCCTGGGGAAGCATGATCGCGTCGGGCCGCGACACGCTGGTGAACGCGCCGTGGGTGGCGGCGGCGCCGGGCGTCGCGCTGGTGCTGGTCGTCGTCGCCTCGACGCTGCTGGGCGACGCCCTGCACGAAGCGCTCGATCCCGCCCGGGACGCGTCCGACGCGGTGCGTCCCTGATACGCCCGGCTACAGCCGCACGAACCACCGCTTCTGGTAGAACCACGCCATCACCACGAGCCACAACAGCACGAACGCGAGCGCCATGATGAGCGAGCCGTTGAGCGGGCCTGCCCAGCTCGCGAAGGCGTGCGCGTATGCGTAGTGCCAGAGGGACGTCCGGTCACCGTCATCCGTGACGGTCCAGACGCCCAGCACGCGCGCGGCGAGCCCCGACAGCACGAAGACGAGGAGCGCGTTCGAGCCGAACACGTAGAGCGGCCACGCCCAGCGGCTCCGTCCCCGGACGTCGATCACCCAGTAGAGCAGGCCCAGCAGCACGAGCGCCATGCCGGCGGTGAAGAGGACGTAGGAGCTGGTCCACAGGTTCTTGTTGATGGGAAACCATGGATTCCAGATGGCGCCGGCGAGCACGGCGAGGTTCCCCCAGACGAAGAGCCGCGCGGCCTTGCCCTCAGGTGTCAGGTCCGACCGGAGGAGACCGCCGGTAAAGGTGCCGAGGAGACAGGTGACGATCGCGGGCACGGTGCTGAGGATCCCCTCGGGGTCCCACTCCGGCTTCCAGGTGTGCCCGCGGAGGAGGTGAATGTCGATGTACTGCGCGAGATTGCCGATCGGCTCGAGCACGCCGGCGCCGTAGCCGGGCACCGGGATCAGCGTCATCGCGAGCCAGTACGCGATGAGGAGGCCCGCCGCGATCCTCGCTCGGGCGCGGGGACCCGTCGTGACGAAGATCAGCGCCGCGAAGAAGTAGGCGACGGCGATCCGCTGCAGGACACCGAAGATCCGCACCGTGTGCGGGTCGAGGCGCGGAATGAAGTTGAGGGCGAGTCCGATCGCGAAGATGGCGAGCGAGCGCCCGGCGATCTTCCGGATCAGCGCGCCACGCGAGTCGCCGCGCTCGATCCGCCGGGCGAACGAATAGGTGAGCGAGACCCCGACGATGAACAGGAAGAACGGGAAGATGAGGTCGGTCGGCGTCCACCCGTTCCACTCGGCGTGCTCCAGCGGCGGATAGATGTGCTCCCAGCTGCCGGGATTGTTGACGAGAATCATCCCGGCGATCGTGAGACCGCGGAAGGCGTCGAGCGAGCGGAGCCGGGTGGCCGTGCTCATCGTATGCGGAGGGTGACGATCTCCCGCGGACCCGCACGGAACCGCACCGATCCGTCGGGATCCCGCGGGATCACTCCGCCGCCGCGCTCGTCTCCCGCGGAGCGTTCGGCCTGACTCGGGTGCGGATGGATTCGCACGCGGCCGACGGTGGCGGCGTCGCCGGCGTTCCAGCAGCGAAGGATCATCCCGTCCCCGTCCTCCGCCGGCTTGGCGGCCGACAGCACCAGCCCCTCCCCTTCCAGCTCGATGCCGACCGCGGCCGGCAGCAGCGCATCAGCGTCACGGAGCCACATGCCGCGCAACGGAAGAAACGCATCCTCCCAGCTCCGCTCGAGGCGATCGGCCCGGTCGAGGTCCGATGAGGTGACGGGTCCGATGGCGAGCTCGACCCGGTCCCGGCCGATGCACTGCGCGGCGGGCGTGGGGGTGATCCAGCCGGCGTGACCGGGCCGGGTGGCGAGATCGCCGCGCGACAGGTCCCCGACGGAGCGGAGCAGCGTCATCGCGAGATCGCTTCCGGTCCACTCATACTCGAAGAAGCCCGGCGCGAAGATCGCGAGTCCGCGATCGCCGTTGGAGGCCGCCACGTAGCGATGCGCGGGTGCTGTGGCCACGGCAGTCTCCTCGGGCCCGTCAGGCGCGTGCCCCTGCTCCGTC
>DATJEJ010000026.1:0-12248 GCA_035496795.1 Candidatus Omnitrophota bacterium | reverse complement strand
GCGCCATCCTTCGCGGGCGCATCGTCGAGACCGAGGCGTACGTCGGCGAGGAGGACAAGGCCTGCCACGCGCGGGCGGGGCGCACGCCGCGGACCGATCCGCTCTACGGGCCGCCCGGGCTCGCGTATGTCTACTTCACGTATGGCATGCACTACATGCTGAACGCGGTCGCCGAGCCGGAGGGGTTTCCGGCGGCCATCCTGATCCGGGCGGTCGAGCCGCTCGAGGGGATCGAGCACATGGCGCGGGCTCGTGGCGCCGACGCGGTCCACATCGCCGCCGGGCCGGCGCGGCTCACCCAGGCGTTCGGGATCGACCTCCGGCACAACCGGGCCGACCTGCGGGGCCCGGAGATCTGGATCGAGCCCGGCGTGCCGGTTCCGGACCACGCGGTCGGGACCTCCGCCCGGATCGGCTGCCAGACCGCGCCGCCGCCCTGGGACAAGATCCCCTGGCGGTTCTACGTGGTGGGAAACCCGCACGTCACGCCCGGCACCCCTCGCGGAGCCGTAACCCCTTCAGGAAACGCCTCGAAGCGGCGCAAAACTGGGGGTGGCGCGCAAGGGCGTCATTGAGGATAATCGGCCTCTTGGAGGCGCCCTGAGCCCGCTTGGGCTCCGACACCACGGCGCCACCGTCACCGCGGGTCCCGCCGCACGCGCGCTCGGCGAGCCGCCCGCACGATCAGGACCGTCGCAACGCAACTGGAGGGGCGCACCTCCTTGTCCGGCATCCTCACCGAACAGAATCTGATGTGGCGGGCGCGCGCCCGGGAAGTGGCCGAGAAATCGGTCCGTCCGCTCGCGGCCAAGTACGACCGGGAACAGGAATATCCGTGGGAGATCAAGCAGGCCATCGCGGACGCGGGGCTCATGGGGGTCTGGATCCCCAAGGAGTACGGCGGCCACGGCGGCGGCGTGCTCGATCTCTGCATCTGCGTCGAGGAGCTGTCGCGCGCCTGCGGCGGCGTCGGCGTGCTTTACGCCGTGAACGCGCTGGGCACGTTTCCCATCCTGGTCGGCGGCACCGAGGAGCAGAAGCAGAAGTACCTGCGCCCGATCGCCGAGGGGAAGAAGCTCATCTCCTTCGGCCTCTCCGAGAAGTTCGCCGGCAGCGACGCCGCCAGCCTCCACGCCACCGCGGTCAAGGACGGCGACGACTACATCCTGAACGGCGAGAAGAAGTGGAACACCAACGGCGGCGCGGCCGACATCTACTCCGTCTTCGCGGTGACGCAGTCAGACAGCAAGTCGCGGCGCATCAGCGCTTTCATCGTCGAGAAGGGGACCCCCGGCTTCCGGATCGGCAAGGTCGAGGACAAGATGGGGATCCGCTGCGTCCCCGTGGTGGAGATCCACTTCGACGACTGCCGCGTCCCGGCGAAGAACCTCCTCGGCGAAGTCGCGGGGCACGGGTTCAAGCACGCCATGATGACGCTGGACAAGGCGCGTCCCGGCGTGGCCTCGCAGGCGGTGGGGCTGGCCCAGGGCGCCCTGGAATACGCGACCGTGTACGCGGGACACCGCGAGCAGTTCGGCTCGCCGATCATCTCCTTCCAGATGATCCAGGGGATGCTGGCCGACATGGCCACCCGCGTCGAGGCGGCGCGGCAGCTCGTCTACGCCGCGGCCCGCGCGGTGGACGAGGGCGCCCCCAACGTCTCCAAGCTCGCCGCCATGTGCAAGCTGTTCGCCACCGACACGGCGATGCAGGTCACGACCGATGCCGTGCAGATCTTCGGCGGGTACGGATACATGCGCGACTATCCCATCGAGAAGTACATGCGCGACGCCAAGATCACCCAGATCTACGAAGGCACCAATCAGGTGCAGCGCATGGTCGTCGCCCGCTCGCTGATCAAGGAGGCGCTCGGGCTCAAGTTCCTTCTCGACTACATTCCCAAGGAGACGCAGAAGGGCGTGAACGACCCCGAGACGCTCGCGCGGAAGAAGGAAGAGACGCGCGAGACCGTGGAGTCGGACAAGGCCTGACGTCTCCTGTCGCCCTCAAGGAGACCGCATGCAAACGACGATGGACCGGACCGAGACGCTCAAGGTCGGCGATGCCGCGCCCGACTTCACGCTGAAGGACCAGGACGAGCACGACGTCACGCTGTCCGGGTTCCGCGGGAAGAAGAACGTCGTGCTCATCTTCCACCCGCTCGCCTTCACCTCGATCTGCTCGGTCCAGATGCCCGGCTACAACAAGGAGCTCCAGACCTTCGAGGGGATGGACACGCAGGTGCTCGGCCTGTCGGTGGATTCCTCGCCGGCGCATCGCGCCTGGGCCGAGATGCTGGGCGGCATCGATTACCCGATGCTCGCCGACTTCCACCCGCACGGCGAAGTCTCGAAGCGCTACGGCATCCTCCGCCCCGAGGGATTTTCGGAGCGCGCGACCATCGTGATCGACAAGAAGGGGATCGTGCGCAGCATCGAGGTCCACGACATCGGCACCCTCCCGGACCACGACAAGCTGCTCGAGACGCTTCGCTCCATTCAATGACACGCGCTCGCGGGTTGGCGCTCCTGGGATTCGCGGTGGCCGCCGTTTCGACGCTCGCGGCCTCCGATCTGACCGCCGTCCCTACGGCGGCCGCCACGTCCGCCAGGCAGCGCCTGGTCACCTCCAAACCCGCGGCCAAGATGCCGCTTCCTCCGCGCGCCATGGGCGTGGCCGACGCGAAAGCCGCGGCTGTCGCCAAGCAGCTGAGCGACGCCATGGGCGGGCAGCGCACCTGGGACGTCCTCCCCTATTTCCGCTTCGACTTCGTGGTCGTGCAGAAGGGGAAAGAGGTCGCCCGGTTCCAGCACTGGTGGGACAAGCGCAACGGTCAGTGCCGCGTCCAGGGCCCCGACGACAAGGGGCGCACCGTCACCGCGATCTTCACGCTGAAGGACAAGAAGGGGAAGTCGTTCACGGACGGGATCGTGGACACCGATCCCACGAACATCGCGAACATCGTCCAGATGGGCTACGAACGGTGGGTGAACGACACCTACTGGATCATCATGCCGTTCAAGCTTCGCGACCCCGGCACCCACCTCAAGTACCTGCGCCTGCAGAAGCGCGGAGGCCAGGACTACGACGTGCTGCAGCTCTCGTTCGACAAGGGCGTCGGGCTCACGTCCGGCGACCGCTATACGCTCTATGTGAACCGGGCCACCCACCTGCTCGACAAGTGGGACATGATGCTGGAGGGGAAGAAGCCTCCCCCCTCGTCCTCCACGTGGGAGCAGTGGACCCCGATCGGCCCGGTCAAGCTGGCCCTGAATCATCGCCTGCAGGGCCGCCCGGTGGAGATCCGCTTCGACAACGTGGCGGTGCCGCAGACCATGGACCCGAGCGTCTTCAGCAACGCGCGCGTCCGGGGTTAGCCTCCCGCTTCGTGTAGTCGCCGTCCGCTCTCCCGCCCCCGAACCCTCCCGGGCAAAATCGCGCGCCTTGGCACGGAATCGTCTCCACCGCCCTTGCGTGGTGCCGTCACTGCGGTTAGGATGCCCGGTGACGGGTGCCGCAATCCGTGTCCCTGTGCCAAGGGGGTCCCTGAATGGCGGGGAAGGGGTCCGCTCGCAAGAGCGCCAAATCCAGTAAGAGGAAGCCAGCGAAGAAGATGCCGAAACGCGCAGCCGCCACGTCCCGGAAGAAGCAGGTCAAGCGCCAGCCCGCCAAGAAGGCCCCGGCCAAGGGCCGGTCCGCTCCCAAGCGCGCGGCCAAGAAGGCCCCGCCCCGGGCCGCCTCTCCCGCCCGGGCGGCTTCCGGCACGAAATCGCCCGCTTCCGGCGCCTCCAGAACGGCACGGCCTGCCGCGGCGGCCAAGGCCGCTCCAGGCCAGGCGGCCGCCAAGGGCAAGACCGCGGGGAAGCCCGGGCAGCAGGGCGCGCTGGAATTCGAGGTCGGTCCGCCGCAGCCGCCGGTCGAGCTTCCGATCCCGAAGCGGCGGGGCGCCAAGCCGGGTGGACCCGACTGGCCCGGCGAGAACCTCACCGTCGGAATGCCCGCTCCGGACTTCGAGCTGCCGAGCACGCTGGGCCGCAAGGTGACCCTGCACGAATTCCGCGGCAAGCGCGTCATCCTCTACTTCTATCCCAAGGACGACACGCCGGGCTGCACCATGGAGGCCTGCGCCTTCCGCGACAACCTGCCCCGCATCCAGGCCAAGGACGGCATCGTCCTGGGGATCAGCCTGGACGACGAGCTCAGCCACCAGCGCTTCGCGCAGAAGTACAACCTGCCCTTCCCGCTCCTGGCCGACGTCGACGCGGCGGTCTGCCGCCAGTACGGCGTCTACAAGGAGAAGAACATGTACGGCCGTTCGTTCTGGGGCATCGAACGAACGACGTT
This sequence comes from Candidatus Omnitrophota bacterium, assembly GCA_035496795.1. Classification (GTDB taxonomy): domain Bacteria; phylum Eisenbacteria; class RBG-16-71-46; order SZUA-252; family SZUA-252; genus DASQJL01. Next base: position 7,904 of record DATJEJ010000026.1, on the reverse strand, counting down.
CGTGGTCGATCGCGAGGGGAAGGTCGAGAACGTATTCCGCCGGGTCAAGGTCGAGGGGCACGCCGACGAAGTGCTCGCGACCCTCGCCGTCTAGCGCCCCGTAAGCGGTGCGCCGCACCAAGATCATCGCGACGGTAGGGCCGGCCAGCGCCGATCCCGCCGTGCTCGCGCGCATGGCTCGCGCCGGCATGGACGTCGCGCGCATCAACTTCTCCCACGGCACCTATACCGACCATCGCCGCGCCATGCGCGCCGTGCGGCTGGCCGCCCACCGCGCCCGGCGCACCGTCGGGATCCTCCTCGACCTCCAGGGGCCGCGCCTGCGCGTGGGATCGTTCCGGGACGGCTCGATCCGGATCGCCGCCGGCGCCGAGGTGCTCCTGACCAGCGAGGGCGGGATCGGGACCGCCGAGCGGATCCCGATCGACTATTCGGGCCTGATGCAAGACGTCTCCGTCGGGGACCGCGTCCTCATCGACGACGGCAAGGTCGAGCTCAAGGCGGTCCGGAAGGCCGCGGGCGGCCTGCGCTGCCGCGTGGTCACCGGGGGTTCGATCTCCGACCACAAGGGCGTGAACTTTCCCGGCGTGCGTCTCTCGGCGCCCGCGCTCACGGCCAAGGACCGCCGCGATCTCGCGTTCGGCATCGAGGAGGGGATCGACTTCGTCGCGCTCTCCTTCGTGCGGAGCGCCGAGGATCTGATCGGCCTGCGCCGCCTGCTGCGCCGCGCGCAGCGCCCGCCGATGGTCATCGCCAAGATCGAGCGCCGCGAAGCGATCGAAAACCTCGAGTCGATCCTGGAAGCGGCGGACGGCGTGATGGTGGCGCGCGGCGACCTGGGGGTGGAATATCCGCCCGAGCGCGTGCCGATCTTGCAGAAGCGGATCATCGAGCGCGCCAACGCGCTCGAGGTCATCGTGATCACCGCGACCCAGATGCTGGAGTCGATGGTGACCTCCTCCAGCCCGACGCGCGCCGAAGCCTCCGACGTCGCGAACGCCATCTTCGACGGGACCGACGCCGTGATGCTGAGCGCGGAGACCGCGGTGGGGCGCTACCCCGAGCGTGCGGTGCGCACCATGGCGCGGATCGCGGCGGAGGCCGACGAGTTCGCGGCCACGAAGCGCGCCCCGCGCCGCTCCGACGGCAGCGCGCTCCCCTCGCCGACCCACGCGCTGGCGCACACGGCGTACCAGGCCTCGCGCGAGATCCGCGCCAAGGCGCTCGCCATCTTCACGCACACCGGCTATTCGGCGCGGCTCGTCTCCAAGTCGCGGCCGCAGGCGCCGATCTTCGCGCTGACGCCCCTGGAATCGACCTGCCGGCGCCTCTCCCTGGCCTGGGGGGTAAGCGCGGTCCAGGTACCCCGCTGGCGCACGGCCGAGGGGATGGTCGAGGCGGGCCTCCGCATCCTCATCACCCGGAAGATGATCCGCCGGGGGGACTGGGTGGTGGCGATGGCGGGGACGACGACGCGCTCGGGAGGAACGAACATGCTGCGGATCCTCCAGCAGGGGCGGCCGCCGGACAAGCCGCGGTAGTGAGATCGCGGACCGTCGCCGAGGGGACGCCGTTCGGGCGGGCTCGCATTGACAGCCCCTCAAGCCAGGCCTATCATTTACCGATACAAGAGATAGCATCGTTTCGCGGAGGGCGGCGTCCAAGCGTAGGAACGGCCGTCCGGCCGAAACTCGTCGTTACGACCTAAGGAGTTCCGCATGATCACGTTGAGCGAAAAGGCCGCGTCCGAGATCAGGACCATCATGGAGCGCGAGGGAGGCACGTTCGAAGGCGTGCGCGTCTTCGTCGCGGGGGGTGGGTGCTCGGGCCTCTCCTATGGCATGCAGATCGCCGACGAGCCCGCCACGGCCGACGACCTCGTCTTCGAGGCCGCAGGCGTCAAGGTGATCGTCGATGTCCAGAGCCACCAGTTCCTCGAGGGCGCGTCGATCGATTTCGACGACTCGCTGCAGGGCGGCGGCTTCAAGATCAACAATCCGAACGCGGTGAAGAGCTGCGGCTGCGGCTCTTCCTTCGCGACCGAAGAGAGCGAAGGGGCTGCGCCCGGCGGCGGATGCGGCTGCGGCGGAAGCGGCGGAGGCTGCGGAAGCCACTGAGTCGCCACACGGCCGCCGCGACGGCCGCAAGAAGTCTGGTACAATCGATCGGCGCTCCGGAAACGGGGCGCCGGTCTTCGTTTTGGGGTGAGACCGGGGAGCGAGCGCCGCGCCCCGCGCGGCCGCCCGCTCCTGGGGAGGCGACGCCGGCGTAACGGCTTCGCTCGGGTGATGAGGCCTTCCGTCGTGCCGTGGAAGGGGCTCATCCCATGCCGCTCATCCGCGCCGCCCTTCTCGCCGCGGTCTTCCTGGGAGTCGTCGCGACGGCTCGCGCCGCCAGGCCTCCTGGCGGGGCTGTCGCAGCCGATCCGCCACTCAGGAGCGCCGGCACGCCGGCCACCGCCGCCGACTCCTCCGGGCCCGCTCCCGATTCCTCCTCGCCCGCTCCCGATTCCTCGGACATCCCGCCCGCACCCGACTCCATCCACTACACGCTCCCCGGCGTGGATGTGCGCGCGCCCCGCTTCTCGAGGATCGATCCTCGCGCCGACTTCATCACGCGCGAGCAGATCGGGCGTACCGCGGCCACCGCCGACGATGCCTTCCGCGTCGTCCAGACCCTGCCCGGCGTGGCGAGCTCGGACTACGCCGCCTCCTTCCTGGTCCGCGGGGGCGAGAGCGACGAGACGCTCGTGCGCTTCGACGGGTTCGACCTGCTCGAGCCGTATCACATCCCCTACTGGGGCGGAGCCATCTCGGTGGTGAGCCCCGACGTGGTGCAGACGATGCAGCTCTCGCGCGGCGGGCTCCCCGCGCGCTACGGCCGCCAGCTCTCCGGGGCGCTCGAGATCCAATCCCCCAGTGACCGCCCCGAGGGTCCGCGCTACCAGGTGGGCGCCGGGCCCACGCAGCTTCGCGCGCTCGTCGCGGGCCCCACGAAGGGCGGCGGCTCCTACCTCCTCGGCATTCGCCACGGACTTCTCGCCGCGATTGGCCGCCTGCATCGCCTGGACCGCGACGCCTCCATCGTCCCCGACTTCCAGGATCTGATCGGCGAGGCGCGGCTCCGTCCGGCCGAAGGCCACGAGCTGACATTCCTCGCCCTGGGCGCGCGCGAGAGGCTCCGCTACGACATGCCCTACGACGAAAACGACCTGAACGGCTCCGTGCGGAACCTCACGCTGGGGGCGTCCTGGTCCTACCGGCCGTCGGAGCGCGTGCAGCACCGGCTGGTGTTCTCCGCCGACCGGTTCCACCGGGCGACCCTGGTGGGGCGGAGCGGACGCGACGACAGCGTCACGCGCGCCGTGCGCGCGCGGCTCGAGGGGGAGCTGTCGCTCGGCCGCGGCAAGGCGCTCGAGTGGGGTGCCGCGGCGGAGTACGAAGACGGCTGGCTCGCGATGGACGGCATCCGCGGCTCGCTCGGGACGTCGGGGTACCAGGAGGAGGTCGAGCACGTGATCGCGGGTACCGCGGTGCGCCGCCGCGGAGAGGCGTATCTCTCCGCGCGCGCGGCGGCCGGTTCGCGCGCCACGGTGACCGCGGGCGTGAACGTCTCGCGGGACCTCTACGCCTGGGGACTCCGCCGGGACGGAGCGCCCCTACCCGGCACGCCGGGGTTCGCCTTCGTCTCGCCGCGGCTCGGAGTGCTCGCGCGGCTGGGGAGCGCGGGATCGGCGTGGGCCTCGATGGGTCTCATGCGCCAGCCATCCTTGCTGAACAACCTGGAGCGCGAGAGCCTGCCGCTGGGCCGGAACCGCGAAGCCGCGGAGACCGCGGCCGGGTTCGAAGTCGCGCCGGCGGGGGCGCGGCTTCGCGTCGAGGGATATCTTCGTCGCGAACGCGGCGCCGGGCTCCCGGCGCAGGACGTGACCGCGCAGCCGCCGCCACCCTTCGCGCTCGACCGCGGCTCGGCGCGCGGCGTGGAGCTCTCGCTGCGCACGCCTTCCTGGGCGCGCGCCGACGCGTCGCTCGGCTACACGCTGAGCCGCGCCCTCTGGACCGCGCCCGAGGGGGTCGTGCCGCGATCCTTCGACCAGCGCCACGCGGCGGCGCTCTCCCTCGACGTGAGGCCGGCCGCGGGGTGGAACCTGAACGTGCTCGCGCGCTATCACACCGGCTCGCCCTACACCGCGTCGGTGTGGGCCCGCGACGACTCCACGGGCACGTGGACGCGCGGCTTCGGGACGTTCATGGGCGCGCGCTACCCCGCCTACTTCCGCCTGGACTTCCGGCTCTCGCACCCGCTCTCCTTCGGCCCTACGGGCGGGCAGGCCTACGTGGAGCTGATCAACGCCACGGGACGGGTGAACGTGCACCAGTACACGTACGTCTTCGACCGGGGGACCGACGCGGCGCCGCGCCTTCAGGCGGTCGAGCTATTCCCCCGCATGCCGGCCGCCGGATTCGAGTTCTCCTTCTGATAGACTGCGCGCTTCATGACCCAGTTCGTGAAGGTGGCCCGCGCGTCCGACGTGGAGGAGGGGAAGGGGCTGATCGTCTGGGCGGGGCCGATCAAGGTGGCGCTCTTCCGCTGCGAGGGGGCGGTCTACGCGATCCGAAACCAATGTCCGCACATGGGGGGCGACCTGGGCGAGGGGCTCCTGACGGGCGAGGTGGTGCGCTGCCCGTGGCACGGCTGGAAGTTCAGCGTGAAAACGGGGAAGTCGCCCGAGGCGGACCTGGTCGCGGTGCGGTCGTTCGAGGTGAAGATCGAGGGGGAGGACGTCTATGTCGCGATCTGATTTCCCGGTGGATGCGCTGCGCGCGCGCTTTCCCGCCCTGCGCGAGGCCGGCGACCGGGAGATCTTCTTCGACAACGCCGCGGGCGCCCAGGTCCCCGACGACGTGATCGATGCCGTGCGGGAGCATCTCGTCCGCCGCGGCGTGAACCGCGGCGGGCTCTTCGCGCGCTCCATCGAAGTGGACCGGCAGATCGCCGCCGCGCGCCAGGCCGTCGCCACGTTCCTGAACGCGCGCTCGCCCGAGGAGATCGTCTTCGGGCTGAACTCCACCTCGCTCATTCGCACGGTCGCCGAAGCGGCGCGCCCGCTCTTTTCGGCGGGCGACCGCGTCATCGTCACCCAGCTCGACCACGAGGCGAACGTCGGTCCGTGGCTTCGGCTGGAGCGCGATGGGGTGCTCCCTCTGGTCTGGAAGGTGCGCGGCCCCGAGGCGCGGCTCGACCTGGACGATCTCCGGGACCTGCTGCGCGAAGCCGACGGGCGGGCACGCCTCGTCGCCATGCCGCTCGCCTCGAACGCCATCGGCCGGATCGTCGACGTGGCGGCGGCCGCGCGCGTCGCCAACGAAGCGGGCGCGCTCGCGTTCGTGGACGCCGTGCACTTCGCGCCGCACGGCCCGATCGACGTCCAGGCTCTGGGCGCCGACTTCCTCGCCTTCTCGGGCTACAAGATCTTCGGCCCCCACGTCGGATTTTTGTGGGGGCGCGCCGAGTCGTACCGGCGCCTGACCCCCGTGCGCGACTTCTTCATCCCGGGGGAGGCCCCGTACGGATTCGAGGGGGGCACGCAGAGCTTCGAGGCGATGGCCGGAATGACCGCCGCACTCCGCTACGTGATGGAGATCGGCGCCGGGCGGATCCGCGCCTACGAGACGGAGCTGGCGTCGGCGCTCCTCGAAGAGCTGCGCCGCGTCCCCGGGCTCTCGATCCTGGGCGATGCCGATCCCGCGCGCGTGGAGGCGCGCGTTCCCACCGTGGCGTTCACGATCGAGCGGTCCACGCCGCGCGCGATCGTGGAGCGCCTGGCCGAGCGCGGAATCCACGCGCGCGAGGGGCACATGTACGCGCCGCGACTGCTCGAGGCGGCGGGGCGGGACGCGGTCGCGCGCGTGAGCCTCTGCCACTACAACACGCGCGCGGAGATCTCGCGGCTGGGCGAAGCGCTCCGCTCGTTGGGATGAGAGCGACGCCCGAGGCGGGGCACACCGGGATGGGTCGGGCGGCCGCCTGATGCACGGCGAGAGCACCTTCCTGCGCGACCTCGTTGTCGCGCTGGCCGCGGCGCTGGTCGTGCTGCTGCCCAGCCGCCGATTCAAGATTCCGGCCGCGGTCGGGTTCATGCTCACGGGGGTGCTGATCGGCCCCGGCGCCCTTGGCTGGATCTCGGACACCGCCCACGTCAGCGCTCTCGCCGAGGTCGGCGTCTCGGTCCTCCTCTTCATCGTCGGCCTCGAGTTCTCGCTCGCGCGCCTGCGCGAGATCGGCCGCGCCTTTCTCGTGGCGGGGCCGCTCCAGGTGGTCGCCACGATCGCCGCGGTGACGGGCGTCCTGCTCCTCCTGCCGATCCACGCGCGGCTCGCCGGCGCGGTCTTCGCCGGAATGCTCGTCACCCTCTCCTCGACGGCCATGGTGATGCGGAGCCTGGGGGAGCGCGGCGAGACGCACGCGCCGCAGGGGCGGCTCCTCGTGGGCATCCTCCTCTTCCAGGACATCGCGATGGTGCCGATGCTGCTCCTCGTTCCGGCGCTGGCCGCGGCCGCGGGAGCGGTGGGCGCCGGCGGCGCGGGCGGTGACGGCGGCGCGACGGCGGTCGGCGCGCTCTCCGGCGGCGGGAGCGGCGGCGCGCTCTCGCTGGCCGGACGCCTCCTTCTCGGGGTGGCGATCGCGGGACTGCTGGCCGCCGCCGCCCGCTGGCTCATGCCGCGCATCGTGAACGCCGTCATCCGGAGCGGCGTCCGCGAGCTCTACGTCATGATGGCGGTCGCGGTCTGCCTGGGATCGGCGCTCCTCACGCAGCGCCTCGGGCTCTCGCCCGCGCTGGGCGCGTTCCTCGCGGGGCTCCTCGTGAGCGAATCGGAGTACTCGCACCAGGTCGTCTCCGAGATCGTTCCCTTCCGGGATCTCTTCTCCAGCCTCTTCTTCATCTCGATCGGGATGCTCCTCGAGCCCGCGTTCGTCGCGGCGAACCTCCCCTCGATCGGCGGCTGGCTCTTCCTGACCGTGGCGCTCAAGGCGATCGTCGCGGCCGCGATCGTGCGGCTGATGGGCTTCCCCCTGCGCGTGGCCGCGATCGTGGGGATCTCGCTCGCCCAGGTCGGAGAGTTCTCCTTCGTGCTCGCCTCGGTCGGGATCCGGAACGGGCTCCTCTCCGCGGCGCAGAGCCGCGAGTTCTTCGCGGTCGCGGTGCTGAGCCTGGTGATCACTCCGTTCTTGGTTCCGTTCGGATCGTGGCTGGGCGCCCGCGAGGCGGCGCGCGCCACGGGGGCCGGCGCCAGCGCCTCGGGCTCGGGGGTCGCGCGGTTCGGTGGGACGGCGCGAGGCGAGGAGGGACCCGGCAGGCGACCCGCGGCGGGGGACGCCGGGCGACCCGCGGCGGGGGACGGCCCGGCCGGAGCGCTGCGCGATCATGTCATCGTCGCGGGCTACGGCCTGAACGGCCGGAACGTGGCGCATGCCCTGGCCGAGCTGGGGATCCACTACGTCGTCCTCGAGATGGATCCCTCGAACGTGCGCCGGGCCCGCGCCCAGGGCGTCCCGATCCAGTTCGGGGACGTCTCCCGCCCCGAGAGCCTGCACGCCTGCGGGGTGGAGCGCGCCGCGGTGGTGGTGCTCGCCATCTCCGACGCGTCGGCCACGCGGCACGCGGTGGCCCAGGTGCGCCGCGCCAATCCCGGCGCCTACATCATCGCGCGCACGCGCCTCGTCGCCGAGGTCGCGGAGCTGCGGCGCCTGGGCGCCGACGAGGCGATTCCCGAGGAGTTCGAGACCTCGATCGCGATCGTCACGCGGGTGCTGCGCCGCTACCACGTGCCGGGGAACGTGATCCGGCTGCAGGAGGGCGCGCTCCGCCGCGAGGGCTACGCCTTCCTCCGGGGCGGCGACGT